>NZ_JBNGCJ010000848.1:0-5129 GCF_049974785.1 Vibrio genomosp. F10 str. 9ZD137 | reverse complement strand
CACATTCCCAGTACAGCGACAGGAAGACCCAGTAAAATATCTCTTGCTCGAGCATTAAAAATAATACCGATGGAGATAGAAAGAATGAATACGCCCAAAATGTGCATCCAGTTTGGAACGTCATTCAGGTAAGTTGCTGTCTCACTATGCCCCCAAATTGCTTCGCCAATATTCAGCCCCATGACGATTCCAACAAACAGCTTGATTAAACTCAGCGCACTTTGCCCCAGAAGGCTAGTCCCTGAAACAAGGTCATTAAATGCTAAGCATTCCAAGGCATTGGCTATAGAAAGTCCTGGAACAAATAAAATAATGGCTGCAATGCATAAAGCCCAAACGGGTATGGGTAATCCTGTGCTCGCAATAAACGCCACTAATACACCAGTCACCAGTGCTGAAATAAACTCAACGGCAATGCTGCGACGCCCTTTACACACTAACTGACAAACCCAAACCATAAATCCTAGAAACACAGAGAAAGCAACAGCTTCCATTGTGCTGCCAACAAGCATCAAATACGCGGGCGGAATTCCCATGTTTGCCAGCGCTACGACCCATTTAGGGTATCCCACTGGTTCAGGCAAAGGTTCACTGCTGGGTTGGTTGATGCGTATGATCGTGTTCGCAAGCAAACTCAAGTTTATTGACGCTGGCTTCAACCGTTTCATGACCACCACGTTATTGTCATCAGGAAACTGGTAATTGATGGTCGTCGGAGTCGCTTGAATCATAACGTCGACGTCATGTTTTCTAGCGTAATACTGTGTGTATTTTTCAACTTTATAGGGCGCACAACCACTGCGGTGTAAGGTGTCTCCAATTTCGACGATTTTGGATATTCGATATTGTGAAAGCATGGCTTTGAAATCAACAAGCGAAAGGTGGGCCTAAGGTACCAAAGCGCTCTATTGTTGACGAGAAATATTGCGCTAATTTTCTCAGTCTTGTTAATTTGGCCTCCATCATTGAACAAAGTTGACTTAAGTCATGCTTTCATAAAATTTAGAGTTATTTACTTAGGATAACCAATTGTTACATTTTAGATCGATTATTGTGCAGTAAAGCCAGTGTGACTGGTATATAAAGGATGTATTCGATTACAAGATGTAAGCCAGTTGTTAACGAAAATAACCACTGTAAATGTGAACGTTTTTTGTTGTTTATTTGCACTTGCAATCGTGATTAAAAAAGCGACAATAGCGCAAAATGAGTTTGCAAAAATGAAAGGAAGCAAATCGTAGGTCACTAAACGAGGCGTGTATTATGAAGTTAATTATTATTGCAATGATATCTATCTTTGCGGGTGTTGCATCAGCGGAACATTTCCATTCTTTCGTTCTCGGTCTGACGATTTCGACGCTTGCTGTCGGCAGCTGTTACTGGTTCGCATTTCGCACAACGCGCTTTCCTGAACTTGTGTTACTGTTACTTTTCTTAGGCATGTTTGCTAAGTTGATGGTGACCGTCGTCGGTATTGTATTGAGCGTATCAGCCGAGTTGATCACTTCCCCTATGATATTTGCGATGTCTTATTTGTTTTTCTCTATGGTGGCGACCTATTTATGGTTCAACTATCGAATGAAAAAAACGCCGCATTGGACGACACTTATTTCTCGCTACGCCAACGCTAACTAAGCGAGCATAATCAAAATTCTTTCAATGACCGATAGCATGCTATCGGTCATTTTGTTTTAATAGGAAGAACTTTGGTGCTTTGTTCGCCACTGTGTAACTAAAATCAAATTTTCGTAAGGATTGGTAAAGCCCTCATTTATCTTCCTTGCTTTTATATATACTCCTAACAACACCTATTTCACTTGGCTAAAATATGATTAATCTGGATTTACGATTCGCTGGTGCTTTACTCTCAACCGCTCTTCTCTCACCTTTCGCAATAGCGGCACCAACCATCGTGCCTGATGCACCCGTCTTGGGTGCAAACGGGTATGTGTTGATGGATTACCATACTGGCAAAGTACTGGTTGAAAAAAATGCTCATACCAAGTTAAACCCTGCCAGTTTGACTAAATTAATGACCGCGTATGTTGCAGGGCAAGAGATAAAAGCGGGTAACATTGGTAAACACGATCAAGTGGTTATTAGTAAAAATGCCTGGGCAAAAAAGTTTCCTGATTCATCAAAAATGTTCATCGAGGTGGGCAAAACTGTCGACATGATGGATCTATACCGTGGTTTAATCGTGCAATCGGGCAATGATGCGAGTGTCGCGATTGCTGAGCATGTCGCTGGCTCTCAAGATTCTTTTGTAGCACTTATGAATTCATGGGCACAACGTTTGAAGTTAGAGAATACAGCGTTTACTAACCCTCATGGCTTAGACAGTAATGGTCTCTATTCTACCCCTTATGATATTGCGACTTTGGGTCGTGCGATCATTCGAGATCTACCGAATATTTATCCACTGTACAGTGAGCGCTCTTTTAAGTTCAACGGTATCACACAATACAACCGTAACGGCCTGCTGCGTGACCGAAGCATGAATGTCGATGGCATGAAAACAGGCTACACGAGTGGCGCAGGTTATAGCTTAGCCAGCTCTGCCACTAGCGGAGATATGCGCTTAATCTCTGTCGTCATGGGTTCAAAAAGTACCAAGAGTCGCGAAGCTGAAAGTAAACAATTGTTGAGTTATGGGTTCCGTTTCTTTGATACCGTTTCTCCAAACTCTGCAGGCGAAGAAATTGCTAGACCAAGAGTGTGGATGGGGTCAGAAGACAGCGTTTCTGTTGGTGTTGATCAAGATGTGTTTATTACACTGACGAAAGGTGAGATCAGTAAGCTGACCGCAAACATTGAATTAGACGGCGAGTTAACAGCGCCAATTCGCAAGAGTGATGTGCTGGGCAGTGTTTCTTACCTAGTTGATGGAGAGCAGGTTGCTCAATCTTCACTGGTCGCGTTGAATGATGTTGAAGAAGGCAGTTTCTTCAAAAAAGCACTGGACTGGTTTAAACGTTTAATTACTAGCTTCTTTGGCTAAGCATAAACGCAATAACCCAGAAACGTAATAACACCTTTGATTCGAGAGGCCATAGTCACTATGGCCTTTTTTGTGCGTGTGAGGTTTGCCCTAAGTGGATTCAGTGTTAGTTATCCGTGTGTATCAACTAGGCCTATTAACCATGCATAGGCATCGTGTAAGTTAAGGGCGAAACATTGGTCAAAACCTGACGGCTATCTGACATTGTGCACATGGATTACAGCAGAATTCATCCATATTTAGAATGTAAGGGAGCTTCAACGTGCAGTTTAATCAGATAGATAGAGATGCTTTATACAACACTTGGATGTCACAGAAAGCCAAGATGCGCTTGACGCAGATGGAAATGGCCAAAAAAATGGGAATGACACAAGCCGAGTTTTCAGCCATATTGAGGGGGAACGCTCCGATCTCTTTGGAGTTTATCCACCAGTTTTGCACTAAGCTACATATTGAACCTTACCGAGTAGTCCCGTCTTTACAACGTGCGAGCCAATCTGCACAGCAACTGGTGACGTTAAAAAGCACGATGTCTGTCGACGGCGAAATCCAACGTGTGTATGCACAAGGTAATCAAGTCATTGTTGAGTATGTTCATACGGTCGCTTAATGGTGACGTTAATGGGTCGATAGACCTGTTGGAAACCCAATGGGTCAACGGAAGACCGTGACAACCTGAGGCGAAAAATACGGTATGTTGGAGAAAGAAAACCTAGTCAAGCTGGCAAGAACGCCAATGCCATTTGGCAAGTATTCTGGAAGAGCGTTAATCGATCTACCGGAGGAGTATTTGTTGTGGTTCGATAAGAAGGGATTCCCTAGCGGTGAGCTTGGTGATCTTCTTCAACTTTGTTTGGCATTGAAAATTGAAGGGCTCGACAGCGTTGTTCAGCCGTTAAAACGAATGTGAATGAAGTCGCCACAAAAGAAGGGAGGCAATGAAGAGGAGATAAGGCCATGAATGAGGCTATGTAAAGTCTGAATTTATGGTTTTAGGTGTTTTTAGAGTTTTTTAAACTATCTAAATTAATGAAAGGTTCTAAATAGAGTATCTATTGGTTTATTGACTGATTATACTTGCCCTAGTTTCATTACTCACGGTTATCTTTCTTGCTTAAACGTTACTATCAACTATTCATTCTTATCGCATTGTCGCTATGTTCGCATATCGTGACGGCACAGGAATGCATGGATTTTAGTGGCAACCAATCCGCTGTGTACGTCAATTTGTCAGAAAATTGCGAAGCAGGCGATCAGATGAATCAAGAATCTGATACTGGCAATGCTAATGCCAACGCTAAAGCTAAGACGGATATCGACGATCCCATTTCATTAGGGGATGACGGTTTTACCTTTAACGATCATAACGAACCATACGCAACGTCGTTTGTTCGTCGTATCATTAGCGCGGATAACTGCGCTAGTAATGGTATTGAGCCAAGCTATTACCTTTTAGTGGCGTTTTTATCCCCTGTGTTACTGGATATCGCTCGCTCAGATGTTCAATTACCAGACCCTTCAGCTCATTGGACAAGCTTCACTTTGGCAAGTTCTCGTCTTTCCGGTTGGAAAGAAACCAATGCTTTGTACACCCATCAACACTCTCGCACTTAGTGATTCATTTCTCAGGTCGTTACTGACCATTACGCATTGAAATACTATCTGAACTACGACATTGTTAGGCTGATTCTATCGCTTATCTCAGTGAGGTATGCGCCGTTAGCGTGAATGTTGTGGTGCCTTTCAATGCACAGTTTTAATCTATTGAGAGATAGAGTTGCAAATGAAAAAGAAAACGCCCCATAAAGTCATCAACCGCTATGCGATCTGGAAATATGTGGTTCTGATCGTCACCATTATCGTGATGACATTCAGCGCGCTACCATCGTGGTATGGCGAAAACGCTGCTTTACATATCAGTTCTCGTGATCAGGCCACGCCCGATGCTACCTTTATAGCAAATCAATTAAGTCAGGTTGATATTACGCCACTGAGCATTCAGCAAGACGGCAATCGAACGATTGTTGTATTGGATGACGAAGCTCAACAGAGCCTAGCTAGAGATACGCTCAGTGATGTGCTCAATGACGATATCACTATCGCTCTGGCTATGGAGGCCGCCGCACCC
>NZ_JBNGCJ010000847.1:0-9466 GCF_049974785.1 Vibrio genomosp. F10 str. 9ZD137 | reverse complement strand
CTACCAAGCTGCGCTATTCACCGAGATGCCAATCAGCTATTCGCTGTCAACGGATTGGTATATTACTTATTAATTACGTTAACGCAAGCCCTTTGAAGGCTTTTTTCCTCAAAACCGTATCGTTCGATTAATTACCATCCAATTGCCCATAAACGTGATGGAAAACACACCATACCCATCAAACATTCACCAGCCTTATGAGATTTGATCTGGATCAGTAACGACCATTTAACCAACACGTAACATCAAAGCCATCACTAATAGTCGGAAGAAAATTATGGAATTATGGCTTCAACTCCTATTTGGCAACGCAGTGGGTCTCTCTTCAATGATCGTCATTTTTACCACTCTTAGTCTCATGCTCTTTTTTAGTGGTTTTTTCATCTACAAAATTTTTAAAGATGATCCATCAAACTAACGCCTAAAACGTCCTACCTTTCATTAGATAACGAACTCTATCGCAGAGAAGCCCGAGTGCTTGCTCTGCTTTCTGATTTCTGCTGGTGAAATTTTCTAGACTCCTCACGTTATCCAAATTAATCTCTTTATAAAAGACCATTAATTGAGGGGCACTGATGTCTCATGATGACGACTTTTCTCTTTTTCAAGAGATGATGGGGGATGTAAAGCCCCTCACACACGACACTGCTGAATTAAAACACAAGCACAGCGTTTCTATTGCGCAACAAGCTAAGCAACAAGCGGCTATTTGGCTGACGGAAGACGACCCAGAATACCTATCTATTGATTACGCACCTCTGTTAAAGCCAGAAGATTTAATTCAATTCAAACGAGACGGTGTTCAACACGGTGTGTACAAAAAACTCCGCCTTGGGAAATACCCTATTCAAGCAAAATTAGACCTTCATAAAAAGACACTCAAAGAAGCGCGTGAAGAAGTCGTAAAATTTCTAAAGCAGTGTTTACTGTGGGATATACGTACGGTACTTATTGTGCATGGCAAGGGCGCTCACTCTAATCCCCCTGCATTGATGAAAAGCCACCTTGCCAGCTGGGTAACGCAAATTCGGGATGTCCAATGCGCCCATAGCGCCCTTCAGTTTCATGGAGGAACCGGCGCGATTTACCTCATGCTACGAAAAAGTGATGATAAAAAAACCGAGAATAGAGAGCGTCATCAAAAACGAATGGGATAACTTTGAGTGAAATGCTACACTCCGCCCAATTAATAAGCGACATACTGCTTTGCTTAACATTAATCCGTTGTGAAACGTAACGAGGTCACTATGCCACAGAAAAAACAGACAACATCTCAGAACCAATCCACCATGCCACAAGATAATACTCAGTCTCAAGAAGGCGCTAAACGTCTCAATAAATTCATTAGTGAAACCGGATTTTGTTCACGCCGAGAAGCCGATAGACTTATTGAACAGGGTCGAGTCACCATTAATGGTTTAGTTCCAGAAATGGGCACTAAAGTCGTGGCGGGTGATGAGGTCTGCATTGATGATAATCCGGTTCGTTCTAAAGAAAAACCTATCTATATCGCCCTTAATAAGCCAACAGGGATTACCTGTACAACGGAACGAGATATTCCTGGCAACATCGTTGATTTTATTGGCCACCATAAACGAATCTTCCCTATTGGCCGCCTTGATAAGCCGTCCGATGGTTTGATTTTTCTGACCAATGATGGCGATATCGTCAATAAAATATTGCGAGCAGGGAATAACCACGAAAAAGAGTATGTGGTTCGTGTCGACAAACCGATCACCGATGACTTCTTAAAACACATGGCTGCGGGTGTTCATATTCTTGATACCGTTACCTTGCCATGTAAAGTCTCTAAAGAAACCAAGTTCTCTTTTCGCATCGTACTGACTCAAGGTCTAAACCGTCAGATTCGTCGGATGTGTGAAGCGTTAGGCTATGAAGTGTTTAAACTTCGCCGAGTTCGCATCATGAATATCTCTATTGATGGTATCCCAAATGGAGAATGGCGCTACCTAAGCGCAGAAGAAGTGAATGAGATTCTCACGATGTGTGAAGACTCAAGCGGAACCGAAGATGCCTCAAAAAATGATGCGAAAGGCGTACGAATTCGTCGAGCTACGGACGCGAAGCTGTTTGATAGCCGTGAAGAAAATCAATCGAGCACCGCACGACGAAACCAGAAAAACCGTACCTTTAGAGGGCAAAATGCGGATGAGTTTCGTCACGCGCCAAACTCTAGCAAGGGCAAAAAGAACTTTCATGGCAAAGCACCGGTTCGTCCTGACCGCACTGGGGGAAATGCCTCGAATATGCACAGCGACGCTCACAATTCTTCTTCAAGAACACGAAAGCCGGGCACATTAAGCTTAAAAAAATAGTGCATCAAAAATAAAAAAGGGAGCGATGATCGCTCCCTTTTCGCATTATGGTCTATTTACGATTACTTCGTACCAAAAATCTTATCGCCAGCATCACCTAAGCCAGGGACAATATAACCTTTGTCGTTCAACTTTTGATCAATGGCAGCCGTGTACAGCTCAACGTCTGGGTGCGCTTTCTCTAATGCTTCAATACCTTCTGGCGCAGCAACCAATACCAACACCTTAAACTGAGTACAACCCTGCTCTTTTAGAAGATCAATGGTCGCGATCATTGACCCGCCAGTCGCTAGCATTGGATCAACAACAAGCGCGATACGCTCATCGATGTTAGAAGCCAGTTTATTGAAATAAGGGACAGGTTCTAATGTCTCTTCATCACGGTAAATACCCACAACGCTAATACGTGCGCTTGGCATATGCTCGAGTACACCATCCATCATACCCAGACCTGCACGCAAAATAGGCACTACCGTTACCTTTTTGCCTTTCAGTTGATCAACCTCTACAGGGCCATTCCAGCCTTCAATAGTCACTGTTTCTGTTTCAAAATCAGCTGTTGCTTCATAAGTAAGTAAACTTCCGACTTCGGTTGCTAACTCACGAAAACGTTTCGTGCTGATATCACCTTCTCTCATTAGACCAATTTTGTGTTTTACAAGAGGGTGCTTAACTTCAACCACTTTCATTTTCATCTCCGGCATTTTTAGTATTTTTGAACAAACCCTCAGATTATACACGATAACAAACTCTATTTCAGGATGGATAGATCAATAAAAAAACTCGCGCAAACGTTTGCTCTTTATGTTTAAGCACTGGTAGAATAGCGCCGTTTTCATATCCAACTTAAATCCGAGGACTTCCCTGTGAGCGCAAATAACTCTTCTCTAAGCTACAAAGACGCTGGTGTTGATATTGATGCAGGCAATGCGCTTGTTGACCGAATTAAAGGTGCGGTAAAACGTACTCGTCGCCCTGAAGTGATGGGTGGCATTGGCGGGTTTGGCGCTCTGTGTGAATTGCCAACCAACTACAAGCAACCTGTTTTAGTATCTGGTACTGATGGCGTAGGCACTAAACTCCGCCTTGCTTTGGATATGAACAAGCACGACACAATTGGTATCGATTTAGTCGCCATGTGTGTAAACGACCTGATTGTTCAAGGTGGAGAGCCGCTATTCTTCCTAGACTACTACGCAACCGGCAAGCTTGATGTCGATACTGCTGCAGACGTTGTGACCGGTATTGCTGAAGGTTGTATTCAAGCAGGCTGTTCACTTATTGGTGGTGAAACCGCTGAAATGCCTGGTATGTACGAAGGCGAAGACTACGATGTTGCTGGCTTCTGCGTCGGTGTTGTTGAAAAAGAAGACATTATTGATGGCACCAAAGTCGCGGCTGGTGATGCGCTTATCGCGGTTGGTTCAAGTGGCCCACACTCTAATGGCTACTCTCTTATTCGTAAGATTCTTGAAGTATCTGGCGCTGATAAGACGGAAGAACTAGACGGTCGCACTATCGGTGAACACCTTCTAGAGCCTACTAAAATTTACATTAAATCAGCACTTAAGATGATTGCAGAGCACGATATCCACGCGATCTCTCATATCACCGGTGGTGGTTTCTGGGAAAATATCCCACGCGTACTTCCTGAAGGCACCAAAGCGGTTGTTGATGGTTCAAGCTGGGAATGGCCTGCAATCTTCAACTGGCTACAAGAAAAAGGCAACGTAACCACTCACGAAATGTACCGCACCTTTAACTGTGGTGTTGGCCTCGTTGTTGCCCTACCTAAAGACCAAGCAGACGCAGCGGTTAAGCTTCTTCAACAAGAAGGTGAAAACGCTTGGGTTATCGGTGAAATCGCTCAAGCAAAAGCGGGCGAAGAACAGGTTGAGATCAACTAAATATGAAGAGCATAGTTGTTTTAGTTTCAGGGAATGGTTCTAACTTACAAGCGATTATCGATGCTTGTGAAACCAGTATTGATAGCGGTAAAGTGACGGCTGTTTTTTCGAATAAGGCAACGGCTTTTGCTCTTGAGCGAGCAAAAAAAGCGGGCGCAGATGGTATCTTTATCGATCCAGAAGCCTTTGATACTCGTGATGCATTCGACAGGGAATTAATGCGTCAGATGGATGGGTATCAGCCTGATTTAATCATTTTGGCGGGTTACATGCGTATTTTAAGTGGCGAGTTCGTTCGCCATTTCTTAGGCCGAATGATCAATATTCACCCTTCATTACTGCCGAAATATCCAGGTTTAAACACCTATCAACGAGCTATCCACGCCGGTGATGAAGAGCACGGTACAAGCGTGCATTTTGTTACCGAGCAACTCGATGGTGGCCCCGTTATCCTACAAGCAAAAGTGCCTATTTTTGATGCGGATACTGTTGAAGTGCTGACCGAACGTGTTCAAACACAAGAGCATAAAATCTACCCATTAGTGGCTCAATGGTTTGTTGATGGGCGCTTAAAAATGGAAGATGGTAAAGCATTCTTAGATGGTGAAAAACTGGGTATCCATGGATACGCTCAAGAATAGTTCTATTGATAGAGCAAACAGATAAACAAAAGGGTTGATGTGGAAGCATCAACCCTTTTTGTATCAATCTTCTTGCAACAGCCCTTCTTGCATCGCATCAATATCGATTTAAGCTAATGGCTGAGCAGGCGCTTGGCAGCGTGGTTTGGCTTCTGCAAACGCAACATTTTCTAACTTGTGCGCATTGCCATCAATTAACTCTCCAAAGTGAAAAATACCAAATTCGCTCGGCTTCATGCGATGCCATATTTCGTTGTCTGTTAAAGGCTGAGTGGCAACGACGGTGACAACATCATTAGGCGTGGTTTCTTCTAAAAAGTTAATGGTGACTTCTTCATCAATAAGGCTCGCCTTACCGAAAGGAGCTCGCCTTGTTATCCAATAAAGGTGATTAGTACAATACGTCATTACGTATTCGCCATCGGATAAAAGCATATTGAATACACCTTTCTCCTTTAATTGATCACAACACTGAGCAATGAATCGAAATGCCCCGACCATGTCTTGAGGCGGCTCTGGGTAACGTTCTTCTAACTGCTTCAATAACCAACAAAAAGACAACTCACTGTCGGTTTCTCCAACGGGCCTAAAGCGACCGGTGTTTAAGTCATCGTAATCGGACAACTGTCCGTTATGAGCAAAAGTCCAGTAGCGTCCCCATAATTCACGAGTGAACGGGTGAGTATTCTCCAAATTAACAGAGCCTCGATTGGCTTGTCTGATATGGCTCACGACAGCACGGCTTTTTATTGGGTAATGCTGCACTAATTCCGCTATTTTAGAATCGCAGCTCGGCTTCGGGTCTTTAAACGTTCGAAACCCTTTTCCTTCATAAAACGTAATTCCCCAACCATCTCGGTGTGGCCCTGTATTGCCACCACGCTGAATTAGCCCGGTAAAACTAAAACAGATATCGGTTGGTACATTAGCGCTCATTCCGAGCAATTCACACATGGCTTCATCTAATCCTTTAAGCAAATACGAACGTTGTTACGCCATCTCTTTTTCAATAAGCTGAATAACAATATGAATAATTTTGATATGGATCTCTTGGATACGGTCGGCATAACCAAAGTGAGGAACGCGAATTTCAACATCCGCTAGCCCGGCCATTTTGCCGCCATCTTTTCCGGTTAACGCGATTGTTTTCATGCCTTTTGCTTTTGCAGCATCTATCGCTTTCAAGATATTCCCTGAATTGCCTGACGTAGATAACCCAAACAGCACATCACCTTTTGAGCCAACGGCTTCGACATAACGAGAGAACACAGAATCATAGCCAAAATCGTTACTTACGCATGAAATATGGCTCGGATCTGAGATAGCGATGCCTGGATACCCCGGTCGGTTTTCTCGATAACGCCCTGTCAGCTCTTCTGCAAAATGCATAGCATCACAGTGAGAACCGCCATTGCCACAAGAGAGTACTTTTCCACCTTGCTTAAACGAATCGGCAATCAATTTAGCGGCGGCTTCAATTTGTGCCAAATTGTGTTCATCACTTAAAAACGCATTCAATACGTCGGCAGCTTCTGTCAGTTCGCTTTTAATTAATTCCTGATACATATCTGTGATCTCTTGTTGAATTGGATTAAGCGTAATCTTTGTTACCACTTTACCCCTGAGTTTACTAAAACAAATTCCAGTGTCGATAGTTAGCCAGTAAGAAATCGAATTTAGGCACGCATTAATGAATATAAATCACCACTCACCGCTCACTATTAGAACTTTCACTCTACTTGGATCACTTTTTAACCACATTGGTATTTTACATTTTATTAATATATTGTTTACACTCTACTGGTTAGACCTCTTATGAGATTACAGTGCAATAAACGGCTAGAAAAGGAAAACGCCATGGAAACCTTGCTCTCTATACTTAGCTTCACCGCTATTTTTACCCTTTGTTTGTACCATCGAAGCTCGCTGGTGATGTCATTAGTGGCGCTCACAGCCACCATGTTTGCCCTATCAATATGGGGGAACGCAGGATTTTTGAGTTGGGCACTCTATTTTGCTGCGGTTGTGCTGTTTACCGTACCGTCAGTACGACAAGGTGTTTTCAGCCAAAAAGCGCTCACGCTGTTTAAAAAAGTCTTGCCAGCGATGTCGCAAACAGAAAAAGAAGCCCTCGATGCGGGTACCGTTTGGTGGGAAGCCGAACTGTTTAAAGGCAAACCGGATTGGAAAAACCTGCACAGCATCGCAGCGCCTAAGTTATCCAAAGAAGAAAAGGCTTTCCTTAACGGTCCAGTGAATGAAGTGTGCGCCATGGTTAATGACCACCAAGTCACTCATGAACTTGCCGATCTGCCTCCAGAGGTATGGCAATATCTAAAGGACCATAAGTTCTTTGCTATGATCATTAAGAAAAAATATGGCGGGCTTGAGTTTTCTGCCTATGCGCAATCTTTGGTCCTTCAAAAGCTCACCGGTGTGTCGAGCGTTCTATCATCAACCGTCGGTGTTCCAAATTCACTCGGCCCTGGGGAACTCCTCCAACATTACGGTACTGAAGAGCAAAAAAATCACTACCTACCTCGTCTAGCGAATGGCATCGAAATACCTTGTTTTGCTTTAACCAGCCCAGAAGCTGGCTCAGATGCAGGTTCAATTCCAGACTTTGGGGTTGTTTGTAAAGGTAAGTGGCAAGGCAAACAGGTGTTGGGCATGCGCCTAACATGGAATAAGCGCTACATTACACTTGCACCGGTCGCAACGGTACTCGGTTTAGCATTTAAACTGCGAGATCCAGATGGGTTACTGGGTGACAAGCCAGATCTAGGGATCACCTGTGCATTGATCCCGACTGACCTGAAAGGCATAGAGATCGGCAACCGTCACTTCCCTCTTAATGTTCCATTTCAAAATGGCCCAACCCAGGGGAAAGACATCTTTGTTCCGATTGACTTCATCATCGGCGGCGAAAAAATGGCGGGACAAGGCTGGAGAATGCTCGTCGAGTGCTTATCCGTGGGGCGTGGTATCACTCTGCCTTCAAATTCAACCGGTGGTCTTAAATCAGCAGCGTTAGCAACCGGAGCTTATGCTCGTATTCGCCGCCAGTTCAAGCAACCTATTGGTCACATGGAAGGGGTAGAAGAGCCCCTAGCACGCCTTGCTGGTAACGCTTACGTCATGGACGCTGCGAGTAGCCTAACCGTAGCAGGTATCGATTTAGGCCAAAAGCCGTCTGTTATTTCTGCCATCGTTAAGTATCACTGTACTCACCGTGGACAACGCAGCATCATTGATGCAATGGACATTGTCGGCGGAAAAGGCATTTGCTTGGGGCCTTCGAACTTTTTAGCGCGCGGTTACCAAGGGTCGCCAATCGCTATCACTGTAGAAGGTGCCAATATTCTCACTCGATCGTTGATCATCTATGGTCAAGGAGCGATTCGTTGTCACCCATACGTTCTCGACGAAATGAATGCGGCGCATTCCGAGGCCAATGATGCGTTAGAGAAATTCGATGCGGCATTAGCAGGTCACGTGACGTTTACCATGAGTAATCTGGTTCGCAGCCTGTGGTTTGGTTTCACTGATGGCTTTGGCTCTGAGGCTCCGACCAAAGATTTCACTAAGCGTTACTATCAGCAGTTGAATCGTTACAGCGCGAACATGGCATTACTATCGGATATTTCAATGGTTGTGTTAGGCGGTTCGTTAAAGCGCAAAGAGCGAATGTCTGCTCGACTGGGTGATATTCTAAGCCAACTTTACCTCAGTTCTGCGACGCTGAAACGCTTTGATGAAGATGGACGCCCTCAAGAAGATAAAGCTATGGTTGACTGGGGCCTGCAAGATAGCTTGCAACAAACGGAAGTAGCGATTGATGAATTTTTAGCGAACTTCCCTAACCGAGTTATCGCTTCAGCGCTTCGTATCCTAATTCTACCTTTTGGTAGAGTACGCCGAGCACCAAGCGATAAGCTGGACAGTAAAGTGGCAAAAATCATTCAAACTCCAAGTGAGACTCGTTCTAGAATTGGTCGAAACCAGTACCTTGAAGATACGCCGTTTAATCCAGTTGGCCGCATAGAGAAAGCACTGGAGATCATTCTTCAAGCTGAGCCAATCTTCGATAAAGTGTGCAAGGGGATAGAGCAGCGTAAAGCGTTCTTAGCACTCGATAAGATTGCTGAAATCGGATTAGAAAACAACCTTATCGATGACGCAGAAGCGGCGATACTGAGAAAAGCAGAAGTGGAGCGTCTGTACGTGATCAATGTTGACGACTTCAGCCCCGAGGACCTTGCTGCAAAGCCTCAATATCCTGCCGTCGGTAACGTAGCCTAAAAATCGCTCTCTCAAATAGCAAGCACTAAAAGGCCGATTAACCACTGAGTTAATCGGCCTTTTCTCTACCCATTTATCAACGGTTATTGCTTATCTGTTTACCTGTCTATCTGTTTAATTTTGCTATGAGATTGGCTATTGGTTCAAATCACAACATTACTTTACGCTTTATTTCTTAGGCATATCCAACTGCATTTCTGGTAACGCCTTTTTAGCCGCATTGAGTTTTCGTCGTATGAACCACACCGCCAGCCCCACTAAAATGAGATCGGAAGAGCGG
>NZ_JBNGCJ010000846.1:0-2457 GCF_049974785.1 Vibrio genomosp. F10 str. 9ZD137 | reverse complement strand
AGCGCCACTTAGTAAGGCGTTAGCACTACACAATAATTCATCTCATGGAGGAATGATGTCAGAAGTAATCAAGTATACACCAGCCGGTATTCTGGCTTCTCGGTGGTCACGTTTTTGGGCTGCTTTCATTGATATACTAATTGCCATCGCATTTTTAGTTCCTGTTCTTTTCTATACAGATTTTGGCGATAGAATTATTTCTACCGACATAATCTACCCAAGTGAAGCATTTGCGTTATTGATTTACTCTTGGTCAGCTTACCTTTTGTGTCACGGATATTTGCTTCATAAACGCGGACAAACAATAGGTAAATATGTTTTTGACATCGCAGTCGTTGATTTGCAGGGAAACAAATTAGGATTACCTAAACTTTTTGTTAAACGCTCAATTCCCATGGCGGTTTTATCTTACGTACCGTTAATCGGTGGCTTTATCCCGTTGGTTAATGTTCTGTTTATTTTCCGCAAAGATAAGCGTTGTCTACATGATTTAATAGCATCTACACAAGTCATAAGTGTTGAGGTTGGGAAAGAGATAGACTTTAGTACCATTGAGTAAGTAGTGCTAACAAGGCACTAAACCCGACACTGTAACGCTTGGCACTTTTGCTTCGCAAAATTATATGCCAAGGTCTAGTGCGGGTTAGTTTGGCGTTAGCTTTCTCAATATTCAATCAATATGGGGTTTATATCGTGAATAATTTACAAAAAACAGGGGGAGTTGCTGCTCTTTTGGAGTCCATCATTTACGTGTCAGCTTTCGTTTTTTTTGGCGCGTTCTGGAATTTCCCCGCTGATGCTGATTCTGCTCAAAAGTTTGCTTTTCTAGCTGAAAACCAAAATGTCCTATCCATCGTAAATCTCATCATGTATGTACTATTTGGAGTTTTACTGGCTATATTAGTATTGGCGCTTCATGAGCGTTTGAAGAGGAATGCCTCAATTCTCTCACAAATCGCTTCGGTGTTTGGGGTTGTTTGGGTGGGGTTAGTCATTGCAAGTGGAATGATTGCAAATATAGGTTTGGCAGCAGCTTTGGAGTTGTCAACTAAAGATCCAGAGCAAGCTATGACAGTCTGGCAAGCTATCTACTCTGTAGTCGAAGGCTTAGGTGGTGGTAATGAAGTAGTTGGAGGCCTGTGGGTTCTATTGTTAAGTTTTGCCGCTTTAAAAGGTAATGAACTTCCTAAAACACTTAACTACTTTGGGTTTTTTGTTGGCATTGTTGGTGTTTTTACTATTTACCCTGCTGATGTACTTACTGAAGTTTTTGGGATAAGCCAAATTGTATGGTTTTCTTGGCTAGGTGTAGCCATGCTTAGGGGTCGTAAAAGCTAACAAGGGCTTCAAACGGAAAAAATACAGTTGGCTGTTTTCACTCCGTTCAACATTTTAGCCAACTAAATTTTTCCGCTTAAGCGGGCGTTAGTTTGCTATCAGGTGTCGCTATGCAGATAATCAATAAAGTTTCTGAACCAACAGAGAAAGCGGATTTATATTTTGCTATAGATCCTGGTAATTTAGAAAGACCATTTATACTTGGAGGATATTCCAATGACCCTAGCTTACCTTCAATTGCACAGTGGGGAGCAGCTTCTACATTCGGACTCGATAATCTTGATAATATAAGTGGCTCTAAATGGAAAGATTGGAGGGTATCGCTCCATCAGCTCAATTGTGCTTGGGTTATTCCTATAATCGAAGAAGCTGAAAAAACTAGAGATATTAAAGCGGCTATCGGTAAAATCTTAGATAAACAGGCAGTTAAATAATGTTACTTGCGTCGTTGTTTACTAGCGAAATAAATGGTCGTAGACGCAAACTAACAAGCAATTAAACAGGGATTAAAAACAGTGGGCTCTTCGCTTCGCTCAATTTTAGCCCACTATTTTTAACCCGTTAATCGAGCGTTATATCAATCAGGAGCAAATATGAGTTCAAGTGACAATGAAGCTAATAGTAAGAATGCTAACCTCGGTACTGATGGACAGAACAAGCAGTATTCTCAAGTTCACGGAAATCGAGGTAAGCAACTGAATCCAAATCAGCTTGTACCCCTTAGATTTGTCATTTCAAAAGGAAGTCAGGTCTCGTGCTCTGAGCGTGATGATATAATCGTTAAGTTTGTTGATCACTACTTAACTGATGAGTTCTTGAGAGAGAAAGGCTTAAAGGTGGTCGACATGTCTAAACCCGAGAATCAATGGTTGTATCTCGAAGTCTCGGACTACCAAAGAGAACGTTGGTTGTTTCTTGAATACATCGAACCGGTCCAAAAGAATCATAAAAATGCCAGTGATAAGCTAATAAAGGATTTCAGCGGGGATATTAGTTTTGTATATGAAAACCTATTAATTCTCGGCAAAGACTCCTATCAAGTCACAGGCTATCCATATGATGAGCCGCTTGATTATTGTCCCGCTATCGATGGTTATTGACTTAGTATCAAGTTTGAAG
>NZ_JBNGCJ010000845.1:0-667 GCF_049974785.1 Vibrio genomosp. F10 str. 9ZD137 | reverse complement strand
ACAACATCAACGTCGGTAATCTCAACATTGCCACACGTTAATGTGCCTGTTTTATCAACGACAAGATGGTTCACTTTACAGAGCGTTTCAAATACATGGCTTTTGCGTAACAAAATACCAAAATTGCCCATTCTTGATGTTGCACACGTGAGTGCTGTAGGGGTTGCAAGAGATAAAGCACAAGGACACGTCGCAACCAACACCGATAACATTATCCAAAACGCATCATCCGGACGCGACTGTTGCCAGAAATACCATGTGCAAGCTGCAACAATAAGAATAACAGCAACAAAGTAACGAGCGACGATGTCAGCTATTTCAGCGATTTTCGGCTTCGACATTTGAGCTTCGTCTTGTAAACGAACAATGCTTGAAATAACGGAATTCGCTTTGGATGCAGACACTTCGAGTTCAAAAGAGTCGTCTCCATTTAAAGTACCCGCAAAAACCATATCACCCTGGGACTTAACTACAGGGAGCGATTCACCCGTCAGCATCGATTCATCAATATGAACTCTACCTGAGCAAATCTTACCATCCGCAGGAATATGCTCTCCGGGAAGCACTCTGATGATGTCGCCAATAGTTAAAGATTTAACAGGAATCTGTTCACCGTCTAGCATTGTCGCTACTGCAGGTATCAGCTTCAGTAAATTACCACTGGCAG
>NZ_JBNGCJ010000844.1:0-3220 GCF_049974785.1 Vibrio genomosp. F10 str. 9ZD137 | reverse complement strand
ACCGCTCTTCCGATCTTGACGAGATCAGATGCAGGATCACCCAACATCCCATCGGCTTGCCTGTAGGCGTACATCACCTCGACGCCGAATTGAGGGGTATAGGCTTGTTCGGCAATTTCTACTTGCGTTTGGTTGGCCGAGATGGCGATATCCGCCATTTGTACCATTGGGTGCTGATTAAGTTGCTGGTAATGCTTAGTGGTGCCTGCCGAGTTGTTTAAACGCTGTTCAAGTAGGCCCCAGTCGAGTTGATTGCTTGCTTGTAATGAGTCAGTTCGATACAGCCAATCCGATCCTAGCCACTCTGACAGTTGAGAAATAAGGCGACTCTGCATTTGGCGGTTTGCCTGCAATTTTTCTTCAATTTGACTGACTTGAAGTTGAGCATTCAGAAGATCTTGTGCTTCGCTTTTACCAATGGCGTAGTTCGTTTGAATAAAGCTTTCCATCTCTTGCATTAATCGATGATTTTCAAGCAGTACGGAATGCGCCTGCTGCTGGTAGCCGAGCTCAAGCCAGAGCTGAGTCATGCTATTGGCGACCTCAAGCTCGCGAACGGCGATTTGAAGTGCCATCCCATCTGCCTGTTGATTGGCTTGTCGTTGTTGAAGAGCAAGTGTTGAGCCGCGGCTAAATTGTTGCATTAGCCCAACAGAGATGTTGGTCATTGGGTCATCGTCAAACTTGAAACTGTCGACCGGTAAACCGCCAACACCAAATTTTAATTTTGGGTCAGTAAGGGTCGAATTGGCGATTCCAGACTCCCTCATCGCATGAGATTGGGCGTAGAACTGCTTTCGGTTTGAGTCGTTATCTAACGCGAGTTCAATCAGCTGGGCGAGTGAAATTGATGATGACGCTACGCTTGTTTTCGTCGTATCAGCAGAAGCGTGAAGTGGCAGGGCTAAGCCAACCAATACACCGACTGCAACGGCAATAAGTGAGGGTTTAATAGTCACGGTATTATCCAAATTCTTGCGCCAAATAAGCCCTAATAAGACAAAATAGTAGACGCGATAAAACGGTCACTGCGTTAGCCATTAGCGGACTGATGTAGAGACGCTAAAAGCAAGTGAGCAGTAATAGAAAATCAGAAATTGGATTAGGCGATTGGGGGACGGTATAAAGAGTGCGGACGGTGAACACGCTCACCTTGGTTCAGAGTTTCAATCCGACTTAATCGGGTCTTTAAATGGGTGTCATTATTTAAATTGGGGATAAATGCCATCACATTGACACAAGTCGCGGTGCAGCAGTTATGCGCCGATTCAGCACCGCCATCACAATGAAGCGAATCGGACTGAGTAAGAAGCCAGTCAGTAGAGCTATAGTGGTGGTTCATTTGATCATAGTCACTGTTCATTACTGAGTGACAATCAGGCAACTGCGATGACGATGTAGGCTGAATACTTTGGCTAGCGCAGACATTAGAGTTAGACATCAAACCGACGCTATCTGTCATTTGGAATGACATTAAAGGCGCACTCGCAACAACACTAGACGTTAACAACGTGAAGATGCTTAAAAGTGTTATCCAATTGATGCGAGTGGTAGAGAACCGCATACTGAGCCTTTAAAGTTGATTTGTTACAAACATTAGGGCCTCACCTAGGGGGAAGGTCAAGCACATTATTATCAAATGATTTCCATCAGGTTTCCAGTCATGTGCAGACCGATTTAAACTCTTCAAAAAGATCTCCACGATTATTTCTGGGCGCCAAGTAAGTAACTTTCCATGCTTGTCGTTATTCATTACTCTCTAAATTAGGAAAGCGGCTAACTATAGACCCTACAAATAAATGTCGAAACTTCAGTCTTAGGTTACCTCTAAAGAGGCGTCAAATAACCTTGATTCTTGGCAAATTCTTTGTCGAATAATCGGTGCAACGCCGTACTTCGCTTATCTACGTTTGCTTCGGTTTTACTGTCAAATATCATAATGACATCGTCTGTACTCGAATACGCTGGCCATAAAGGCAATCTACCACCATTTGGATTGCCGGTTTTAGCAAAATTAACCCAAGCGCTCGACATCAACTCGGCCAACTCTCTGTCCTCTTGAATCCAAGGTCTATCGACGGTATCGAGGTTATTAAAGGCATAGACTAAATCTCCCATATGATAGGCACCGTGTTGTGCGCTAAGTTCACCAGGAGGTGCCTTGCTAAATGAATAAAGATAGATAGGTTCGGTACCCGACTTATTTTGTTGAGATGCCCACTTTCGCGTCGCCCAGTGGATTGATTCAGTTTTAGTTGAGACAACGTTGTCCCTAGCTTGGCTGTCTGTTTTGGCTGGATAAAGCTTTAGATATTCTTCTGCGTAATCACCAAATAAGCTTTTCGCCCAGAATTCAAATGTGCCTAGTGTGATTACATCATGTGGTATTGTCGCAGCCTCGTCTGATGTACCACCTATTAGCATAGGTACATCAATTTGCAGTCCTTTTTCATAAACGCTAGATACGTTCTCTGGTAACAACCAACCATCCACAACCGGCCATGCTTTATAGGGTTTTGCCATCAATTCTTCAGGTGAGAGCTTTCTAAGTTGATCAATTGAAGTTGCGCCTAAACTGTTCGCGTATCGAATACCCGCAGCTTCGTTGTTCTCAAGCTTTGCATGCCCTTTCATCGCAAATACTGAACCACTTTGTGCGATAAGTTTGTGGAACAACCCCTTTGCTCTCGGCGATGCAGATAAAAGGTGCGCGCTGATTGCACCCGCTGACAACCCAGAAATCGTGACGTTACGATTGTCACCACCAAACTGACCGATATTACGCTGAACCCAATTTAACGCTGCGATTTGATCAAGTAATCCATAGTTTCCTGATGTGTGGTTTGGCGATTCCTGTGTCAATTCCGGATGTGCCATAAATCCCAGCACACCAACTCGGTAGTTTATAGTGACCACCACTACGCCTTTTTGTGCAAGAGCGGTCCCATCAATTGAGTCATCACTGCCTGACCCCCAAACAAAACCACCAGGGTAAAACCACACTATCACGGGTAGTTGTTCGTTATTTCTTGTTTCTGGCGCCCATACATTGAGATATAAACAATCCTCATCATAGACATGAGGTTTAGGCAAAAACTCTTTTTGATAGAAAGCCCCCTTTTCAGGCAGAGTTTGGGGGCTTGATGCGCCATACTCCTTGGCTCTGCGTACCCCTTGCCACCTTTCAACGGGCTCAGGTGCAGAGATCGGAAGAGCGGTT
>NZ_JBNGCJ010000843.1:0-514 GCF_049974785.1 Vibrio genomosp. F10 str. 9ZD137 | reverse complement strand
GACTGCCGCAGACAACCAAATCGTGATTCCTGCTGCGCTTAAAATGGTCAAGGACCACTATGCTGCCGAGGGTAAGAACTTTTTAATTACGATGGCACCCGAGTTCCCATACCTGACACAAGGTGGGAAATACGTTCCTTATATTGATAATCTCGCCGGCTACTACGACTGGATCAACCCGCAATTTTACAATCAGGGCGGTGATGGGATCTGGGTAGATAGTGTTGGTTGGATTGCACAGAATAATGACGCACTCAAGCAAGAGTTTATTTACTACATTGCCGATTCGTTATCGAACGGAACGCGTGGCTTTCATCAGATCCCGCACAACAAATTGGTGTTTGGGATTCCTGCCAACAATGATGCAGCGGCAACGGGTTATGTACAAAACCCACAGGATCTTTACGATGCGTTTGAACAGCTCAATCAACAAGGTCAACCACTGCGCGGCGTAATGACCTGGTCTGTGAACTGGGACATGGGCACCGATGCTGGCGGTCGCGCTTACAATGAG
>NZ_JBNGCJ010000842.1:0-3032 GCF_049974785.1 Vibrio genomosp. F10 str. 9ZD137 | reverse complement strand
TGGTTAAATCCGCCGTCGAGTAAAGTCGAGACTAAGCATACCTAACATCTAGTAATCGATAATACGCTGGGCTGGGCTGGGTTGGCTATTACACAAATTCAAACAACACGAAAAAGTGATTCTAGTGAGCTCTCAGCCCAGTTAAATAAAGGGCTAGGGGCAAAAAATATCTGCGTGTGTAAAAAACGATTTAGTAAAATTCACAGTGTGAAATTTTTGTTGTGAAATTGTTTTAAAAATGAAGGTAGTATGAAAAGCATGGAAATTACACAGTAAAGAACAATTTTAAAAAGGGTCAATCAGGACTTTTGGCCTACATAAAATTCAAAGCCGTATGAGGGAACGATTATGAATATGCTGACACTAGACAAAACAGAACTTCACAGAAACCATTCCACTTTTATTGCTGAAGCTGTCTTTGCCGTAGAAATGGTGAAAGCAGACAAGCAACTAGAAAAACAGACAATGGCGAAACAGTTGCTTGATACTCTATTTCCTCTCGAATCGGGATCTCATGAAGACGCAGTGAGCTATGAGATCGACTACAGACACATTCAGGTTTACTTCAAAAATGGCGAACACACGGGTTTGAAACGCGCTAAACACTTTGTGGCTTACACTGGTGACAAGTCGAAGCCTACAGCAATCCTATTTCGTGATGAGAGCGGAACACATGTTGAAGTGACGATAGGTGCTAGCAAGGGCACGGGTTGTTTAGAGTTTGTAGATATTGAAGATATTCAGCTAGAGACATGTACTACTTTTTCTCAAACTATCGCTAGTCGTTCGTCTGGAATTAGACACTGGGTTAGCTTGGTGAAAAGCGATGAAAGCGGTCGCACAAATGCATCAAGTGAAGATAAGGAGTTTACAGCAAAAAATGGTGAAGATTATAACCTTGGTTTCAGCTTCGCTCTCTAATGTATTAGGTTTTATTTTTGGTTATTTCCCCGCTCCCTATAGCGGGGTTTTTTGTGAGTATTTGATGCAGAGGCAATATGTGAAGCCGTGCCGTTTCAAATGCACAGAAAGAAGCATAAATCTAACCCCAATAGGGATAAGTGTTAAAGAGAAAGAGGGCATAAAGGTATCTTAAAATTGTTGGGCAGGGAATTGTACCCCAGTTTATGCGTGCCAACCTAAGTGTTTACTGTTGGGATTAACACATAGTGAAGCCCTTAAATGCATTAAGCTTTGTATATAAGAATCTGCTTGATTGAGTAAGCCTAGTTGATATTGATGTTTATCAAGAGATCCCTGCAGTAATACTTTCTACCTCACCATGATGTCATGGTCCTATATGTTTTGTTACTAATAAAAAGTAGCGCCAAGAAAAGCAGCAGGATATTAGTAGCGTTGACTTTTGCAGTCAGAGAGCACTTTTCCATCTTTAATCATAACAATACGCTTAGTACGTTCTGCAAGCGCGTTATCGTGAGTGACAATGATCAGTGTTTTTCCTTGCGAGTGCAATTGATTAAACAGAGCCTCTATCTCGGCGCCAGACTTAGAGTCTAAGGCACCTGTTGGCTCATCAGCTAATATCATTTGAGGTTCATTAACCAAAGCTCTAGCGATAGCGACACGTTGTTTTTGACCACCAGATAACTGACTCGGTTTATGGTCAAGACGGTCACCCAATCCTACTTGTTCCAGTAGTTTTACTGCTCGCTCACGGCGCTCTTTTGCTTTCATTCCTGAGTACACTAAGGGGAGGGCGACGTTATCCAGTGCTGACGCGTACTCAAGCAAATTAAAGCTTTGGAATACAAAACCAATTTTTTGGTTACGAATGCCGGCCAGTTCATTGGAACTTAATGCTGCAACATTTTTCCCATCAAGTTG
Organism: Vibrio genomosp. F10 str. 9ZD137; assembly: GCF_049974785.1. Taxonomy (NCBI): domain Bacteria; kingdom Pseudomonadati; phylum Pseudomonadota; class Gammaproteobacteria; order Vibrionales; family Vibrionaceae; genus Vibrio; species Vibrio genomosp. F10. Next base: position 1,187 of record NZ_JBNGCJ010000842.1, on the reverse strand, counting down.
ATATTCACCCTCTGTTGGTTTATCAAGGCAGCCAAGCATGTTCATCAAAGTAGACTTCCCTGATCCCGATGGGCCTAAAATAGACAGAAACTCTCCTTTGCGAATCGTGAGGTCAATGCCGTCTAAAGCTCGAATCTCAGCGTCACCACTGGAGTAGTGTTTATGGATGTTTGAGAGTTTAACTAAGGATTGATTAGACATGGTATCTCCTCTTTTTATTTCATCATTCACTTTGTAGCGCCTCCATCGGCGTCACTTTCGCCGCTCGATTAGCTGGTAGCCAAGCAGCAATGACACCAATAACAATCAATGTCAAAATGACAATACTAATAACCAACGATGACAGTTCAGGGGTAGGTTGACCAAGAGTGTCGTAAAACATATTTCCTTTGAGGTTTATAGAACGAATCATTGAAATCAACGCATAACTTACTAGCAAACCCAATACGCCCCCAATCATCATAGTCATTAAAGACTGCACCAAGTAATGTAGACGAATCGCTGTCGGCGTAGCACCAACAGCCATTCGCACACCTATGTCTCTTGTTGAACGTTTCACCATTGCATACATTACGTTTGCGATCCCTATACCTGCGACAGCCAGAGTGATAAAGCCAATTACACCTAGAAATCCCTCCAAGCCAATCAAGAATTGCAGCGTACTTTTTTGCCTGAGGAACATATCCTCAATCTGAATGATCTGCTTATCACTGACACTAGCACCATGCTTGCGCGCAATGACCTGATTAATTGTGGATGCAAGCTTTACTCTGTCAGTTTCATTGTGAGGTAGTATGTTAATACTGCTGATATTGTCGTTGTTGTGAAAACGCTGCCATGTTGAGAGTGGAACAAAGCTCGAATAATTAATAGTGTTTCCTTGTTCAATCTCGGCACTGTTTTTTCCTAATACACCAATCACTGTGAACTTTTCGCTGCCAAGTTTTACTTTTTTCCCCACTGGATTAGTCTCTAATCTTACATTTGCAAACCATTTAGCATTTTCACTGGGGTTAAATAGATCTGCAGCTAAAAGATAACCTAAAACGATTACTTTACGTTGTTGATTCTGGTCTAGAGGATTAAACCAACGTCCACCAGGACGTATATTGAGGTTGGTCATAGACTGAAATTCACTGGTGACAGCCAATGGTTTCTGCCAAGCACGTCGATCAGCTACATTTGGC
>NZ_JBNGCJ010000841.1:0-1395 GCF_049974785.1 Vibrio genomosp. F10 str. 9ZD137 | reverse complement strand
CGTTCGCAGGCGTGGTCGACGAAGTCAGCTTAATACCCATTAACGCCGTCAAACTGCTCGTGAGTGTTAAATCCAACGCGCCATCTGCGCCAATTCCAACTAAACTGCCAACACCTTCTAATAGTTTACGTACATCAGGATCATCCACGCCTTTCAGCAGTTCCTGTAAGTCTACGTTTAGCGCAACGGATTGATTGAAACCCGCTAGCTCATAGTCAAGATCAAGTAGAATTACGGGGCCAGACCCTTGATAGTCTGCGGCATAACGAATATCAAAAGCGTCTGAAGGGATCGAGAGTAGCTTTTCAATTTCAGCCTCGACAAGATCCAGAGCCATATCTGGATTCTCTTTCACTTGGTCGACTTTCTCGGCTAAATCTCCCGTAATATCTAAGATATCTTTCAGGCTAAGATCAATCAGTGGCAGTGCGGTATCGTATAGACCCGCCCCCAGCAAACTATCCAACGTAGCAAGTATGGTTTGCAGCCCTTCAACCATATCGCTATAGCTCATGGATGAAAGTGAACCGATACTATCTAGCCCTTGGAAATCGTAGTTAACGATTGGATTTGATAATTGCCCATCTTCCCATTGAGGCAGTTCAATCGAAGCATTTATCCCTAACTCCCCCAGAGCAACCTCAACATCTCCTACTGCAACTACGTTATCAATAACCACGTCGCCAAGTAAGCCGCCTTCTTTGCCGCTGAAGAAATCAACCGAAACCAAAGACTCTGACGTTCCTTGGTTGCTCGCCTCTAACAACTGGTTGAGGTTAACTCGATTGTCATCATCGGCCAGCACGATACTAGAACCTAAAGACAAGTAACCGTTAAGATCTGCTTCAACGCCAAGCATTCCGATATTAGCTTGAATATCGACATCATTTAGCTCAGCAGTCACAACAGCAGAAAAGCCCGTGTCTTCTAAGAAAACACGGTCACCAAGATCTTGGCCATGCAACTCACCGCTGTATATTTTGCCTTTGGCATCTGCGGAACCATTAAGCCCTAGCACTTGAGCGACTAGGGAATCACCATTGAGCAACGCAGAAAACTCTGCATTACCCAGCGTCATTGAAGACAAACCAAAAGCTTTAGCCGAAGATGAGGTAAACACTCTCAGTAAGTTACCCGCAGAGTCTTTCTCACTCTCAACTTTTAAAATACTATCCGGTGTAAATACCACGCGAAATTCGTTTGAGTCGGCATCTCTAGAGACGGAAATAACGTCTCCCCAATGAATACTCGTTGCATTGACTGACCCGCTTAGATCTGATTGTTCTAGACCAAGGTCACTGATGTCTAGGTTAAGGCTATCTAGCGCCTGGTTAAATGCGTCAATAAAGCCGTTGAGATCACGGTCAGCTTTTGCATCTAGATCGGAAGAGCGGT
>NZ_JBNGCJ010000840.1:0-527 GCF_049974785.1 Vibrio genomosp. F10 str. 9ZD137 | reverse complement strand
TCGATACATGGTCTTCCTGGTTTGCTGAGGTCGGTAAACTGTCAACAGACGCTGGATGAGCGAGGGATTTATTTTCACTTGCTAGTGCTGCCGCGGTAACTTGAGCAATCATAAACCCTGAATTTACCCCACCATTATCGACTAAGAAAGGAGGCAGTTTGCTGAGTGCACTGTCAATCAGCAGCGCCATTCTTCTTTCTGATAAGCTACCAATCTCTGCGATGGCAAGCGCAAGATTATCTGCGGCCATTGCAACCGGTTCTGCATGGAAGTTTCCGCCTGAAATAATGTCGCCATCTTCAGCGAATACAAGGGGATTATCCGATACCGAGTTTGCTTCAATTTCCAATATGGATGCAGCATTTCTCATCTGTTGTAGACAAGCCCCCATGACTTGAGGCTGGCAACGCAAAGAATAAGGGTCTTGCACTTTTTCACAACCGGTATGGGAATCACCTAACTCACTGTTAACATCAAGTAGATGACGATACGCTTCTGCCGCGTCCATTTGACCTCTATGGCCTCGC
>NZ_JBNGCJ010000839.1:0-928 GCF_049974785.1 Vibrio genomosp. F10 str. 9ZD137 | reverse complement strand
CGGCCACACACTTTCTCATGGCCTTCAATCGTGCCAACATCTGGCGTGTGGTGCCAGCAGCGATCACACTTCTCGGCTTCTGTCGCGGCCACTTCTACAAATAAACCGTCGACTTCGGTGCTATGAGCAGTATCCGTTTTATCCGTCAGTGCTTTCACTTCCACTTTGGATGTGAGCAGTACAAAACGCAGTTCATCTTCGAGCTTATTCATTTTCGTCGCTAGTGCATCGTCAGCATAGAGCGTCACTTCCGCTTGCAATGAACCACCAATGGTTTTCTCTTTACGTGCTTCTTCCAATAACTTGTTCACCGCACCACGAACCGCTTGAATTTCAGTCCAGAATTCGTTGTTTAGTTCTTCACCTTCAGAAAGATCACGTAAACCTTGATACCATTCACCTGTGAAGACGAATTTATCACGATCACCTGGCATTTCATTCCAGATTTCATCGGCAGTGAAAGACATAATCGGAGCCATCCAACGAACCAAGGCTTCAACGATATAGTAAAGGGCCGATTGACAGCTACGTTGAGCGTGACCACCCAGTTTTGCTGTGTATTGGCGATCTTTAATCACATCAAGATAGAAAGACCCCATTTCGATTGAACAGAACTGCATCAGACGTTGAGTCACTGCGTGCGTGTTGTATTCATCGTATGCTTTTACAATTTCTTCTTGTGCAGCAAATGCACGGCCTACGGCCCAACGATCCAATGCAACCATCTCTTCGAGTGGCACTAAATCTGTTTCTGGGTTGAAACCATTTAGGTTCGCTAGGAAAAAACGCGCTGTATTACGGATACGACGGTATGCATCAGCAGAACGTTTTAGAATCTCATCTGAAACGGCCACTTCGCCAGTGTAGTCAGTAGAAGCCACCCATAGGCGTAAAATATCGGCGCCTAGCTTATTAGTGACGTCTTTTG
>NZ_JBNGCJ010000838.1:0-2929 GCF_049974785.1 Vibrio genomosp. F10 str. 9ZD137 | reverse complement strand
ACCGCTCTTCCGATCTTGGTTTAGGGGTTCATGATGAGTACCAAGGAAAAGGCATCGGCAGCAAGCTGATCGAAACAGTACTAGATTTAGCAGATAACTGGCTACAAATAAAGCGGGTTCACATCGAGGTTAACGTCGATAATCACAACGCTATAGCCTGTTATAAAAAGTTCGGGTTCAAAATAGAAGGCGAAGCCGAAAACTCGGCCTTTAGGGACGGACACTACGTAAACACTTACTACATGGCAAGAGTGAAAGCCGATTAAGCTGGATTTTAGGGGGGGTTGTTATTATTCGAGTATTCGTCTTGCTCGATAGCTAACCCTACGTATACTCAGTCAGTTGCTTTAATGCCCTTTCTTTCAAAGATTCAGTGTAGTGATTGATCTTCCAATGCCCTGGGCTCCAACCTTTGACAAACCGTTGAAAGTCAGCCCAAGCAATTGGAAACAAAGGTCGCCAAGAGGCTTCTACAGACTCACAATCCAAATGGGGTTGATAGAGTGCCAGTGCCGCTCTCAAATAGAAAAAGTACTCATTGAGTACGTCTTTTTCAGCGTCATGACACGTTTTTGGCTCAATGGCACTGCTCATAAACAATGCCACATCCTTCATCGCACACCCTTTCCCGACATATTGAAAATCAACGGCCGCCGCTTGGGTTCCGCAGACCGTGAAACAAAAATTCGCAAGCTTAGCATCACCGTGAACTAAGGTTTGATAAGGCGCAAGAGTTAAGATCCGATCGATTTTTTTAGCCGCTCGCTTAAGTGCTTCGTCTGCCAATTTTTCTAATTCATCAGGACGAGTTTGCAAGTGCCAGTAGGTTCCCGATGGCCAAAGCCCTTCCCCTTCATGGCCAATATGTTTTGCGTGAAAATGAGCTAGCCATTTCAAACTCGCTGATATTTGAGCTTTCGTCGCGGCCTCACTCACCGTGGTAAACCCCACACTGGCGAGATCTTCCATCACTAACACATATTTCACATCGTATTGTTCAATATGAATCGGGGTTGGAACGTAGCAGAGCTGATCGCATTTCACAGCGTACTGGCGATACCATTGCATTTCAACGAGATAAGAATGGAGCTTTCTTTGATGAGATAACTCCGTATTCCACCCTTTTGGGTGACAACTGGGCTTTGGGAGCTCGATGTGTTTAACGATGACACTCTTGTTGTCAGCAGATAGCCTCACCAGCTCACCGTACCCACCCCAAAGAGGTTGAATGACGCTCACTTTAATGGGAGGGGTAATATCCAGTATCGCTGCTAATTGAGAGTAATCTGGCGTCACAGTATATCCATCTTATCCAATAAAGCTGATATAGCTTTGCAAAATAATCAGGTTAACAATATCAATAAAGAAAGCACCGACGATAGGCACCACCATAAACGCCTGTGGCGATGGGCCAAACTTATTCACTAAAGAGCCCATGTTCATGACCGCGGTCGGTGTTGCCCCTAGACCAAAGCCACAATGTCCTCCAGCAATAACCGCAGCATCATAATTCGAACCCATTACTTTAAAGGTAATGAAGTAAGAAAATAATCCGAGAACCACCGATTGAACGGCCAAAATAGTTAGGAAGGGAATCGCTAAGTCGAAGATGTTCCACAGTTTCAAACTCATCAATGCCATTGCCAAGAATAGAGACAGTGAGACAGTACCCAAAATGTCGACCGTTTCAGAATCAACCTTATGTACTTTTGTCACTTCCAGTATATTCGTAATAAACACACCGATAAATAACGCATATACAAAGTCTGGAATCATCAGCCAGTCGATGTTAAATGAACTGACCCATTGCTCCAAATACGTTGAACCAGTAACACAAATCAGCAGGATAAACAGAACTTCAATGACCTTTTTGGCGGTTACTTTGTCTTCTTCATATTCGTTATAGGTGACTAATTCAGGGAAGCGTTCATGGGTGTTGATACCACTACCATATTCAGATTCAAGGCCGTTTTTGGATATCAGCTTCTGTGCAACAGGGCTGCCTATAATACCACCAATGATCAAACCAAATGTGGCGGATGCCATCGCTATTTCAAGGGTATTGGCTAAGCCAAAACTATCGGAGAACGTTTGTGACCAAGCCGCTCCAGTACCATGCCCGCCAGACAGTGTAATCGACCCTGCAATTAGGCCCATCAAAGGATCGAGCCCAAAGGTACTCGCGAGTGTCACACCAACGCCATTCTGAATGATGATATAGACAGACGCGACCGCTAAAAATAGAAAGACTTTCGCTCCACCTTTCATTAATTGGGTATAATTGGCCGCAAGCCCAACGGTACTAAAAAACATCAACATGAATGTATTTTGCAATGGCAAAGAAAAAGAAAGGCTAATACCTTTGAAGTGCATAATGGTGATACAAATGGCGATGATCAACCCGCCGACAATAGGCTCTGGGATATTAAACCGTTTTAGAATGGGTAGCTTGGTGTTAACAAAGTGGCCTAAAAATAGGACGCTAATTGCGATTAAGAAAGACTCTAGTGGCCCAACTGAAATTAAATTATTCATATAACCTCTTCCGTTGTTTCACTCATCATCCTTAACGAGTAGGAGTTTCCGCGTTGTAAAAAGAATCACACCAACGCATCTCTCTATTTTAGATGAATTTTTCATACTGATTGCCATGATGAGCAACGCCATTTTACTGACCTGGCTGGCTGATACGAGTATCAAAATCTTAGGTATTGATACTCTCAGAATGAGAATATGGCGTGCATTATTAAACAGATCGCCCCTAATTGTCGAATTTAATGAAAAATCACGGATGGATTATGCTGCACCTAACCTGACTATTGGAGGGGTACGGTTGCGGATCTGCGGGCAAAAAAATGGCCAATCGCAATAGAGCGATTGGCCGATATAATGTGTGAACAAGAAATTCACTAACAACGTCAGTTGGCTA
>NZ_JBNGCJ010000837.1:0-5040 GCF_049974785.1 Vibrio genomosp. F10 str. 9ZD137 | reverse complement strand
ATTATTGATAACACCAACTTTACAACGGCTGCTGTCGGTGCGGTTGCGATGTTCAAGCCAGGCGTAGAAAGCTTAACTATCTTTGGTCGTGTTGGCGCGTTAGCCGGTGAATACGATGAAGGTTTTGCCTCTGCAATGGGTGAAACGGATACAGATATCGTTGGTGGTATGGCGGCGGCCTATCTTTCTTGGAAGCCAGGCGCTGATGGTACTTACCTGATGCTGTCACCAGAATACACCTATATGGACGGTAGTATTGAAACGTCAACGCTTAAATCATCAATCACTGTCGGTACACCATTATCCGCTGATGGAAAACGCTGGGGACAGTTCAAAATTGAAAATACGGTTGGTAGCATGCAATCTACCCATCAAACCGTCGATATTGATGACACCGTTGCGTGGGCATTTTACAAAGTCTACTTCTAAGGCCTAATTTACCTTAATATAGTTTATTAAAAAGCAGGGATGCTTTTTACTTCTTGACCATAAGTACTCAATACATTTAGCTGCTTTCCAACAAGATAAATCATCGATTCCTCTCTTCCCTTTCTTCTTGTTCGTATCAGAAATAAGGTACTCACAACCGTTCAACTGGTTCCCCCTATTTTGCCTCAATAACTTCACTATCCTTTTCAATTTTTAGCACATCCAACTCATATCCTATATGATACAGACTAACGGTAGTCACATGGAGCTGTGCGCATTAATGCCAAATACCATCAACATTAGTAATTCAAATAACCTACTTCCTTTCCTCAACTATTTTGATCAACAAGGTATTGAATGGAAAAGTGTTGCTGAAAAATATCAGTTTCCTGAAGATTTGAAGGACGGCGAATACTGGCTACCTTCGCATCAAACAATGGCGTTTCTCAATACCATAATGAGAAAATCCAATCGTAGGATAGGATTAGATGTTGGTAGACTGATCACCCTAGAACAAATTTCGCCCGAATTACATTCTGCGTTTGTTCATTGCGACAATCTGGAACAGGCGATCCATACCCTCATTGAAGTCATGCCCACCTTAAATAGCCATGTGGTCGTCTGGCCAGAAAAGATTGAAGATAAGTGGTATCTATGTCATCGCGGGGCTTACCACCCATCAGTATCTGGCTTTGATCAGGCAGAGTGGTTTCGAGCTTTTGCATTGCTTTCCTTATGCCGTTCATTTTTGGGGAAAACGTGGGAGCCCACATCGGTATTAATGAGTTTACCTGGCCATTTAGCAAAAGATTTACCCGCTGCATTTAGTTCAGTATCGTTTACTTTCGGCCATGCGTTTGGCGCAATAGAAATCCCTTTATCGGATAACTTTATTGGTGTTGAGCCTCAAAAAAGAGAGCATGATTGGCACACCACGCTAGATGCCCTCATTAACACTTACGCCGTTTTGCCCTGGTTTAACGTTGAATGGCTAGCACAACTCATCGGCAGCTCTCCGCGAACGTTACAACGACGCCTTGCCGACCAAGGGCTTACTTTTAGACAATCCAGAGATAACGCACGTTGTGAAACAGCAACCAAGCTACTCAGAGAGAAGGTGTCGCCTTTCGAAACCGCCTGGCGCTGTGGCTATACCGATTTATCCAACTTTAATCGCGCATTCAAAGGTTGGATGAAGCAAACCCCAGCTCAATATCAAAGCCAGTTCAAATAAGCAAAATCCAGCAGGCTAATTAACACAGTGTTAGCGCCAGTGGCTTGACTATGAACGCCTTAAGAATAAAGGAAAAGCGCAATCTCATTGGCTATTGATTCGTGTTGGGTTACAGGTTCTCTAAGTTTTCTATGTATTGATCAGCCGTGTGTAATATATCGCGGCGTTTCGCTTCATCCATGTTGTCCCAAGACCGATAAATCATCTTAATTCTAGGGTTCGTCGCCAGTCGCTTTGCGTGCTTATCCATAAATCGCCAATAAAGGCTATTAAATGGGCATGAACCGTCACCGCTTCGTGCTTTATTGTCGTAATGGCAACCTTTGCAGTGGTCACTCATTTTATTAATGTAAGAACCACTTGCCGCGTAAGGTTTGGTACCCACAATTCCACCATCCGCAAACAAAGCCATTCCGCGAGTATTCGGCATCTCTACCCACTCAATAGCATCAACATAGATGCCTAGATACCATTCATCGACTTGATCAGGCTCGACTTCAGTGAGTAAACAAAAATTGCCCGTCACCATTAAGCGTTGAATATGATGCGCGTAAGCATAATCTAACGACTGTTCAATGGCGTTTCGCATACATGCCATCTTTGTTTCTCCCGTCCAAAAATAGCCAGGTAACTGATTTCGCGCTTCCAATGCGTTTTTCTTGGGGTAGCCGGGCATATTGGCCCAATAAACACCGCGAATGTATTCTCGCCACCCTAGGATTTGACGCACAAAGCCTTCGACCTGAGCAATATCGATCTCCGCGTTAAAATGAAAAGCTTTGAGAGCGGCATCGATAACTTCCTTCGGATGAAGCAATTTACAGTTCAGCGAAAACGACAAACGGCTGTGATAAAGACTCCATTTTGCTTCATGCTTCTCGGTCATTGAATCTTGAAACCGCCCGAAGTTCGGCAAACACACCTGACAAAAGTTCGCGAGTAGAGACAAACTTTGTGCGCGATTAACGGGCCAAATGAGGTCTCCATCTAAACGACCAATCGTCGTAATATGATGGCGAGTTAATCGCTCAACAATCGGATCGGCATGGGTACGAAATAACAAAGGCTTGGGTAATTTTTCAAGGTCACTCGCTTTTAACTTGTTGCGGTTGTTCGCATCATAGTTCCATTTTCCGCCCAGTGGTTTTCCATCTTCCATCAGAATATTGAAGCGCTTACGCATGCGTCGATAGAAATGCTCCATCATCACATGTTTGCCTTGAGTAAACTGCTGTGGGATCTCTTCAAATGGCAACAGAAAGTGCTCGGTATCAACGCACTGAACTTTGACATTGTTTAGATCAAGTGAGGCCAACTGCTGTTGTAAGCGATATTCGTCAGGCCGTTGATAGTCAAACTGAGTAGCACCAACCTCGTTTACATAGTGAGTTATCATCTCAGAAAGATCAGAAAACCGATGAGTGTCGTCCAGTGTTAGAGACAACACTTGGTGCCCTTCACGCTGACGTTCCTGTGAAAAATGAGCCATCGCAGAGAAAAACGCACACACCTTTTGAATATGGTGGGTGACGTATTGGCTCTCTTGCTTCAGCTCAGCAATGATGTAGAGTACGGTTTCATCTACTTGCGAGAACCAAGAGTGCTCGCTGTTGAGTTGGTCTCCTAGAACCAACCTTATCGAATCGAATTGCATTTAGCGCCCTCTTTGGCGGTCACTTTTAAATGGAATGCTTTACGCTATGCCTTTAGCTAATAAATCATCTCTCGTGTTTCAGTTCATGACTCATCACCTATCATTATCAGGCCTAACCTGAAAAAACCGCCACACGATCTGGTTAACATTCCCTCACACATGAACAATTTAGTCACTGAACCGCATTATCTCTCATGCTTTTCTATGTATTGCCGTTATAATGACGGTATCAAAATGAAACCTTTGCTTACAAATCATTAAGTATGATGTATCGTTTATCGCTAATGGACGCTGGCATCACAGAGTCATTCGTGTTTGCCCGCGTGATATTGGTTGGTATTGAATCCATCGTTGTATTGTACTGACAATGTACCGGAAACGATCACATTGATAGACCGCTACCATTTACCTTGTCACCGCATAAGTTTACAAGGTGTGTTGCATATGCTCACATCTAACTAAATAGAAGAAGTCAAATAAAGATGAATCAAATTAGGGTTTTAATATGCTGAAACTAAATTCAATGAGTATTAAACAAAAAGTGGTTTTAGGTATCACGTTCGCTGTACTCGCTTCTACAGCATTCGTTGGCATTATGGCTCAAAAGCATGCGCGAGAGATGCTCACGTATCGTTTGATTGAAATAGAATTTCCTTCGATGCTGGGGCAAATCAATGCTGAAATTGATCAACAGGTGAGCCAAATGCTTTTGGCGGCAAAGCAACTTGCCAACAATGAATTTATAGCGGATGCGATTAAATCGACTGATCGCGATCCCGCTGTCGAAAAAATGCTCGTCAAACAACTCAACAATGTTCGTGACCAGTACCAGTTAAATGACGCCTCTGTTGCCAATCGAGAGTCCGCTTACTACTGGAACCAAAACGGCTTTTTGCGACAATTGAACCAAAGTCAGGATGGCTGGTTCTTTGGCTTCACTAATTCTGGGCAAGACACGTCTGTCAGTATCTTCCAAGAACCAAACGGCGATGTGAAGATGTTTGCCAATTATCAAAACTTGGCGAGCTTTACAATGTCGGGGCTATCTAAGTCGATGGACGACATGGTGTCTTTATTGAATGGATTCCGTATTGAACAAACCGGTTTTGTCTTTTTGACTGACAGCCAAGGTGCGGTGCAGATTCATCGCGAGAAAGACAAATCCAACTCATCGCTGAATCGACTCTTTGGTTCCGAAGCAAACGACTTGTTAAATAAATCGGCATTCAACTTGATCACCGCTGAATACAATGGTCAAGAAGTGTTTGTCGCCGCGACCTACGTACCTTCTATGGACTGGTTTGTTGTGGGTGTGGTGCCTACCGAAGAGGTCTTTTCCGACTTAAACGCCACGGCCCAAAAAATGCTGCTGACGACACTTGCTGTCGCGTTTGTTTTTATTGTAATGGGGATATTCCTAGCCAACAGCATCATTAATCCGATTAAACTTCTTGCGGAACGATTTACCGAATTAGGGAAAGGTGAAGGCGATTTAGCGCAACGAATTGAAGTGAAAAGTAACGATGAAATCGGACAACTTTCAACGGGTTTTAATGGTTTCATTGAAAAGATTCATTCGACCATGATTGAAGTCGCGTCCACCAGCGGCTCCTTGAGTAACGCTGCAGAAAGCGTGTCTGACAAGGCGACAAGAACCCTCGATAATAGCCAAGTTCAACGAGATCAAACGATTCAAGTGGTCACGGCCATTAACGAAATGGGT
>NZ_JBNGCJ010000836.1:0-1025 GCF_049974785.1 Vibrio genomosp. F10 str. 9ZD137 | reverse complement strand
CTCTTCCGATCTGAATTATGATGCGTATCTTAGAAATTCTTTACGCTGTTCCATTTATGTTCCTTGTGATTGTTCTAGTGACCTTTTTTGGTCGTAATATCGTGCTGATATTTGTCGCCATTGGTGCAATTGCTTGGCTCGATATGGCACGTATTGTCCGAGGCCAAACACTGAGCCTTCGTAGTAAAGAGTTCATTGAAGCGGCACATGTCTGCGGCGTAAGTAACTGGAAGATCATTACTCGTCATATCGTTCCAAACGTATTGGGTATTGTTGCGGTTTACTCAACGCTGCTAATCCCAAGCATGATTTTGACGGAATCATTCCTTTCATTCCTTGGTCTTGGTGTTCAAGAACCAATGACAAGTTGGGGTGCTTTACTTCAAGAAGGTTCGCAGACAATGGAAGTGGCGATTTGGCAACTGATATTCCCTGCGGTATTCATGGTAGTGACGCTGTTCTGCTTCAACTACGTTGGTGATGGTCTACGCGATGCGTTAGATCCAAAAGACAGATAACAATAAGATTAAGGAAGCAATGATGAGCTTATTAGATGTCAAAGATCTGCGCGTAGAATTCACTACCCAAGATGGTATTGTCACCGCAGTGAACGACTTGAATTTTTCACTAGAACAAGGCGAAACCCTCGGTATTGTAGGGGAGTCTGGTTCAGGTAAATCTCAAACTGTATTCGCAATTATGGGCCTACTGGCCAAGAACGGCATTATCTCTGGTAGTGCGAAGTTCGAAGGCAATGAAATTCTTAATCTGCCTGAAAAAGCATTGAACAAAGTTCGTGCAGAGCAGATTGCGATGATATTCCAAGACCCGATGACGTCGCTTAACCCTTACATGAAAGTCAGCGACCAGCTGATGGAAGTGCTCATGCTTCACAAAGGCATGGGAAAAGCAGAGGCGTTTGAAGAGTCTGTACGTATGCTTGAGGCAGTAAAAATCCCTGAAGCGCGCAAACGTATTACTATGTACCCTCACGAGTTCTCTGGCGGCATGCGTCAGCGTGTGAT
>NZ_JBNGCJ010000835.1:0-1168 GCF_049974785.1 Vibrio genomosp. F10 str. 9ZD137 | reverse complement strand
TGGATCTCCGAGCTGGCTTCAGAAGGAAGTGGCACAGAGGCGCAAATAGAGTATGGCAAGGCTATTGGCGATTTTGAATCTTCACAACAAGACTCTTCTGAGTTCACCACTGAACCGGTCTTATCAGCAAGCACGCTGGATCATATCATTGAAGACGTTGAACCGAATTTAGAACAAAAAGATCCGACAATTTCTAGCTTTGATGTGGCTGATGAAGTCGAGCCTCTCGAGGAAAAAGCGAACGATAACTTAGACACTAACAATGATTTAGAAACTAATGACGACGATGTTGACGCTTTCCAAAGCTTGGTCGCCGACGCACAAGCAAATGCAGCGGGCAAACAAAATCCGTTTCTTGTTCAGGCTGAGCCTAATTTGCCTCGACCTACCGAGCCAATGCCAACCTTAGAGTTGTTATATCACCCAGAAAAACGCGAAAACTTTATTGATAGAGATGCCCTAGAAAATATTGCGAGGCTTGTTGAAGCCAAACTCGCCGATTATAAAATCAAAGCGCGAGTGGTTGATATATTCCCTGGGCCTGTGATCACTCGATTTGAGTTGGATTTAGCTCCCGGTGTGAAAGTCAGCCGAATATCGAGCCTTTCTATGGATTTAGCGCGGTCACTATCGGCCATTGCAGTGCGTGTCGTTGAAGTGATACCAGGCAAGCCGTATGTAGGTTTAGAGCTTCCAAATGTCAGTCGTCAAACGGTGTTCTTTTCCGATGTGATTGGTAGCCCTACCTTTGCAGAGGCTAAGTCTCCAACCACTATCGTGCTAGGGCAAGATATCGCAGGGGACGCCGTGATAGCGGATCTCGCTAAGATGCCTCATGTCCTCGTTGCGGGTACGACAGGGTCAGGTAAGTCGGTTGGTGTCAACGTAATGATTCTGAGTATGCTCTATAAAGCGACACCGGAAGAAGTTCGTTTCATTATGATTGACCCTAAAATGCTAGAGCTGTCGATTTATGAAGGTATTCCTCATTTGTTGTCTGAGGTTGTGACAGACATGAAGGATGCTTCAAATGCTTTACGGTGGTGTGTGGGTGAAATGGAGCGCCGTTATAAATTGATGTCGGCACTCGGTGTACGTAACGTTAAAGGCTTCAACGAGAAGTTAGAAATGGCCGCTAAGGCCGGTCACCCGATTCATGACCCATTAT
>NZ_JBNGCJ010000834.1:0-1360 GCF_049974785.1 Vibrio genomosp. F10 str. 9ZD137 | reverse complement strand
AATGTTTGCTGAAGAATCAGCACAAAGACGGCTGGAACCACATAATCGACATAGCCCATGCGCGGGTTAAAGGTGGGTTTTAGGTTCGCCTTAATACTTGAATATTGGTTGGCGGCGGAAACGATAGGCTCCCCACTTGCGATAAGCTGCGCGACTTTTACCTCTGCGCCCAGTGTTGCCCCCGTTTGTGCGAGCCCTTCAACCACTGTGCCATAAACAAGAAAATATGAAGCGTCCCCGGCATAGGCGAGAGTTGGACTTTTCCCTATCATCAAGTCTTTATAAAAGTGTTCGGGGATAACCAGTATCCCACTTATTTTACCATCAATAAAATCACTCTTAGCGGCTTCTATGCTGTAGCTTCGTTGTATGACTTGAACTTGAGGAGCCGCGTTGACCATGCGCTCTAGCTTAAAGCTCACGGCACTGTTGTCTAAGTTTACAATGGCGATCTTTTGTTCTAACGGCGATTGTTGTGAGTAGGGCAACGGGTATAGGAATGAGTAGAATATCACACCACCAAAAACAGTCAGAATGACGGCTTTGTTATTAAAGAAGTCGCGGATTTCACTTTTTAGCAGCGTCACAAAACTCATTGCGCTTGCTCCCTTTGGTAGTGCTGTTTGATAAGCCACAAGCACAGTAATGCGGCAAAGAAATAACCCAGCATTGGAGTGAGGTGTGTCATTGAGTCTAAAGCTGAGACACCGTAACTGGCTTGGGATACCTGAACCTCAATATAGTGACTGACAGGAAGAAGTGCACGCCACCACTGAGCCAGCATATTCATGTCAGTAACGGGAAATGTAATCCCCATGAAAGCAAAGCTTGGTGCTGTAAACGCTCCGGCGAAGCTCATGGCTCTGGTCGCATCTAGAGTGAGGAAAAAGAATAAACAGCCCATGATCATGCACGCTAAAATCATCATGAATTGCGCAACAATAATGGGTAGAAATGCGCCCTGCATTGGCCATCCTAGCCCTTGGTAAAACCAGGCTAAAAACAGAACACCTTGTAAAGCAAACACCCCAATATACCCTTTGAGTGTATGGTAAAGAGTGTGTATTGGTGATGAGCCTAACCATGGGTGTAAGCCGTCAAAACGACGATAATTAGCGGCGAGAACCATGATCGTACTGACGACAATCACGACCTGCCATAAAGCAGGCACGGTAGCCGAAACCAAAAACTGAGCATAGTTGGTGTTTTGATTAAACAAAGCGGTGATTTGTGTGGATACTGGCACCGCTTTGCCGAGTGCCGATAGGGTGGTTGTATCACCAAATGCAAGGTTTTGAACCGTTTCAATGGATGCGTTGAAATACCCGATAGACTGCATAACCGCCGAATTTATCAGGCG
>NZ_JBNGCJ010000833.1:0-914 GCF_049974785.1 Vibrio genomosp. F10 str. 9ZD137 | reverse complement strand
GGGGGGGCTTATTCATCTTAGATTAATGAACAAGCCAACTCATTAACGTGCTTGTTCATCTTCAGCATTTCCTTTCTCTGCACTGACCGTCTATGCTATTTCACTGTTACAATATCAGGGAGTGCGACACTCTCAGGCAGCGCTACAATCTCAAACTGAATACAACTTAGGCGAAACAAACACTTGAACCACGCATTTTTTCATCGAAGTCGTCACATTCTGTATTTTATGTGGCATAGGCTTAAAGCTAGTGGTTTACAAATGCTAGCCAGCTTTCTTCTCGTTCGCAGTGCTCTTATTACTCTTTTTGTTCCATTCGATTTATGGATCAGTTCCAAATTGATGGGATTCTATGGCGTCAATGCCATTGCCAACCAGGAATTGCTCGCTTTTTTTCTTTCACCTGCAGGCTTTCTACTTAATTTATGGTTTGTGACTCAATTGAGCTTTGCTTTTTTTGTAGAGCAGTCTGCGATCAGCATCTTACTCGCTCAACATGACTTAGGTAAACGGTCAATCCTCGATACATTTGCACTGATTGCTCAACGCAGTTGGCGAGTCGTTAAAGTCGTCCTTGCACAGTCAGTGGGGATCAGCTTGCTCTTTGCCACCTTGCTTTGGTGTGGACGCTGGATCTTTGGGCTCATGCTTAATGACTGGGATATCAACTACTATGTCAGTCATCAATTAAGTTCGCTTTGGATGTCTGTTGGCTTACTCATTTTAATCAGCTTACCGGTTGTATTTCTGGTTCTTCGCTATTGGGCCAATTGGTGGCTTGCCCTGCCCCTAAGCTTGTTACAAAATTGCACCCAATGGCAGCTTTTCAAACAATCTCAACGTTTAAGCCAAGCGATTTACCCCCATATTCTATTCGGTCACATTGCGTGGTTATTTGGTCGGGTCGCCATTAC
>NZ_JBNGCJ010000832.1:0-1412 GCF_049974785.1 Vibrio genomosp. F10 str. 9ZD137 | reverse complement strand
CCGTTCCGGTTATCGCGCCAGTCGTCGCAGAAAACTCGACACTTCAAGAGACCCGTGATACCGAAAAGGTCGTGACTCGTTTAACCACGACTATCGATGGGCTTGAGTATCGAGTCCCTTACACCAATGACCAAGACGGCCAATTTTATATGGAGCATGGTTTACCATGGAACCGCTTAGATTACACCGCGGCGACCGAAGTGTGTGATGCTATGAGTATGCGTTTACCGTTAGAAAAGGAATGGGAAACGTTACTGGCGGCGGAAATCATGCTTGATAACAATTGGCCGATGCACTTGCCTTATTGGGGATACGAGAAAAAAGGGCTGTTCACCAGCGGAAAGGTCAGTCAGTTGAAAGGGACCTCTCTTTTGAATATCGTGTGTGTCAAATAATACGGTAAGGGACTACGACGGTTTATCAATCTCTTTAGCTAATTGAAGGTATTTGTTTTCAACAAAATCTTTCTCTTTGCTGAGGTGTTGCATCTGCTGCTGAACCTCTTTTAGCTCTTGTTTCATCGCATCGACATCTTCATGACTGCCGCCTTGCTCAGCCTGCTGTTTGTATTCTTCAATCGTATTAATCAATTGCTCTTTTTCGGTTTGATACTGAATGGCGAGGTCCTGGAACCCTCCTGCTTCACTAATCTGAATATATTCTTGTTCTAGTTTCTCGAAATCTTTTTCGAGAAGCGCATTTTGTTCACGCAAACCTTCGACCGTATCTGTTTGTGAAAATAACTTTTTCTTCGTGATTTGTAATCCTTTGACGCTTTTATTCAAATCCCCTTTGAGCTTTCGAATGAGTTTATGAGATTTATTCAGCTTAAGATTTAAATCATCAATGGAAGCTTGCTCCTCTGCACTCACATGCTGGGCGGTAGAGCTACGCAGCAGTGCCATTTGGCTTTCTAATGCCTGTTGCAGTTGAATCAAGTCAGTGAGTGTGTCGTTGTTCTCTGAGGCATAATTAAGGGCGTTGTCGACGGATTGTTGGCACAGATGCAGAGTATTGTCATCGATGCCTTTGCTTGTGCTTGGTTTGTTGAACCCGTGCGCAAATTTTCGAAACTCTCGAATGATGAGGAGCAGAATAATGAACCAACCACTCAGAATCACTAAGCCAAGATCAATGGCGAGCATCCCGAGTATTTCTTCAGTCAGTAAATCCGTTATTGACATATTATTCACTTATTGCAGTGGTTTACTTAACAGGTAAGTTTAGTCGTTATAAAAATTTGTGCCTATACTTTGAACAGGTTACATCGAGGAAGATGAAAGTTTGTGAAGGTTCTAATTGTTGATGACAGTAAAGCGACGTTGGAAATTGTTCGGCGGTCACTTGAAAAATACCCGTATATGCGCTTATCGATTAATAAAGCCGATAGCGGTGCGGACGCGCTGGTACTG
>NZ_JBNGCJ010000831.1:0-1208 GCF_049974785.1 Vibrio genomosp. F10 str. 9ZD137 | reverse complement strand
AATCCCTCTTAAATTGCTTGTTAGTTGCGAGCCAAACATTTCTGGTAGAACACTTTATCTACGCCTAGTCGTGGATAGTCAGTATATCGACCAACCTCGCTATACCCATGCTGTTCATAAAACTTTGGTGCTTGGAAGGTATACGTATCCAAGAACACGTTCATTACACCACGATTCTTGGCTTCTAGTTCGGCAAGTTGAAGCAACTTCGTTCCATACCCTGAACCACGGAGTGGCTTTGATAACCAAAGATAGTTCACATGGAGAGTTGTAAATAATAGGTTCCCTATTAATCCACCAAGAATTTTACCGTCCTCATTTCGAACGAAATAACCCACGGTATTCTCATCAAGATCAGGGAAGTGTGGTTCATTAAATACTGATAAACCATTGTAAATTTGTGATATTTCATCCTCTGAGGGAGACACACAAAAGTTTATATTCATTCTAACCTCAAACTCAATAGCAACTAACGCCCAATTAAGGTGTGAAACACGCGACCACGGCACTTAATTTGACCACCGTAATCACTGAACTTAACCCAAACCAAAAATGCCAAGCGTGCTGAATCACTCTTAAATTGTTTGTTAGAATAATTTATCTAAGCGACCTTTTTTTCTTCTGGTTTTTTCCTCAACATATGTACTTTTATTTTACTTTTTGATAGTTGTTTCAACATATTGGTATTTTTCTTAGGTAATGAGTATTTTTTATTATCTGCCGTCGTTACTTGTACACCCGAAAAGTTTTCATCTACAACATGCCAACCATATTCAAATAACAGGAAATCACCAGCATCCAGCTTTTGAGGAAAATCTCCTGACATAATTAACGACTTCTTGAGCTTATGAAATAGTTTTCCTGATGACTTTGAATATCGAACTTCAAAACCACTAATGACAATCGGTCGTTTTCCAATATTATACACATATACTTTTAGTCGCTCTGCAACCTCGTCATCAGGTGACAAGTTGCGAAGTATTGCTTGGTGCGAACGCTCCTTGCTATTTTTTAGTTTGTCTCGAGTGATGTAACCACGATCAGCAACAATTTTCAAAAGAGCTCTGTCTGACAGACTGTTCTTAATATTCCAAAGAAGGGCAAACGTTGATACGACCGCCCCCCAAATTGCCAAGACCTTTGTGATTGTATCCATATACATCGCCTATTATTCTAACGCCTTGCTAAGCGGACTAAAATTGTGGGTT
>NZ_JBNGCJ010000830.1:0-4792 GCF_049974785.1 Vibrio genomosp. F10 str. 9ZD137 | reverse complement strand
AGTCACGCTCATCGCCAACATGGCGGATAAGCTCGATGCATTGGTGTATCAATTTGAATTAGACAGCCAAGCTAACCCAGCGCAATATTTGGATGAGCAGTTTCCTCGTTGGCGTGAGAGCTTTCCACTGCCGTTGGAAGATGAAACTGGCTCGGCATTTTTAAGCCAACTGTTATCTACAGCGTCGAAAGAGGTGAGCAAAGTTGCCCGTGTTCGAAAGCAGCTACAGTGTCATCACTTTGCTTCTTTTGCTAACCAAGCCATCTATTCTCGGATCACGTTACCGCATCAATGTCGTTTCGATATTTCAAAAGAGAACGTGACATCAAGTCGTGTTGATCTTGCTGTGTACGAAGGCGACAACCAGATAGCGTCGTTAGGAACGGGCTTTGCTCAGTTTTCTGATGTAAGTGATAGTCAATCTGCACGCGGTGATGCGAACGAGTTAGAACGCGGAATGCGTGTTCGCATGCGTAACCCTATGGTTGAGATTCGCCGAAATAATCCAAGCAGTGAACTGTATATCGTTGCTATGCAGGCGGGTTGTCGATTAGGTGAAATTCGCTTATCGAACAGCTCTGTCGATGTTGGTGAGTCACCGTTAACCTTGGTTGAAAGTGGAGATAAGTGGGCGATACTGAGTCAATCGACGTTCACCACCAATAAATCAAATCTTGCGGTCATCTTACCTGAGGGAGCCACGATCGCCTCAGTGTATGGTCAGTTAAAGCAAGCCGAATTTACCTTTGGCACTTTGCCTGTGCACTTGTTTGAAGGCCAGTGTGAGGTGGTTTCTGGTGAATCAGAGCGATATGTTCTTACCTCCAGCTCTAACGACTTTGATGCAGGAGACCACACCCTAAGAGGCGAACAGCTGAAATATAAAACGGTTCCGCCATTGGTGTTTAAGGGTGTCCCATCTGTGGTTGCAAACAGAACGCAAGCTAACGAACTTAGTGAATTATGCAGTGAATCAATAGTAGACATATTTCTCAATAACGCCTCGTTAAGCGCTATGAGTTTGGGCGAGTGCTATGGACGCCAATTACTGACCGCTAAAGATAACACGGGTTTAGTACAGCTGAAAAAGCGCATCGGTATTTTACCGAAAGACTTTGATATCGAGATTCAAAATGGCGATAAACCTAATGAAGGGTTTATCCGATTACATACAGCATCCCCTTGTACTTGTAAGCTACTGAGTGAAGGCGTTGAGCTTGTATCAATGAAGAGTAAAAATGGAGCGAAAGAGCTTCATGTTATGGCGGCAGGTAAACCACCCGCAAAAATAAAATTAGAAGTACAGGCCAGCTTGCTATCCAAACCGATAGTCATTGAAGTGCCTTTCCCTGCAAAAGGGGCGGTGGCTTACAATCAATCAGGCCGATCTCTAGCGCCAAGGCTAGCGGTTGATGATCTATTGGGTAGCCGATTGTTTTTATTCTCTACGCACGGTATGCCTGCCACTTTTCAGCTTGAAGCGGTGTTAAGCGCGAAAGGACGCAGAAATGCAAATCGACAGCTATCTCCTTATTTTCGTTGGAACTACAAAGTGACAAATCAACCTATTGAAGTGAGCTTATACAGCTTCAAAGGGTCGATATTAGAGCTGCTTTCAATGACTGAAAGTTTAGACAGCGAAGTGGAATTGAGAGTCACGGGGCCTGGGCGAAGCTTGAGTTATGTGGTGAGCCATTTCTCTACTAACTTAGAGCATGATCGCGGTGAAAATACGGTCGGAATTCGCTCAACGGTCGTCACCGATGCTAGCCAAGTGAGCCCCGTGCTTATGTCGCTGTCGAACCCTGAACAAAAGGTATTGCCTTTGGTAAGCCGAGTGAGTGAAGGGGTAGAAACAGGAGAATTTGATTTACCTGATTTTCTATTAACGGACTCTCTTTTATCTGATCCGGATAACCAGGGGCCGTGGCTAGTGATACCGAATGAATCGGTGGACGGGTCGTCTGATGTCGCCTTCCGCGCTAAGTTTTTTGCGGGTAAATCGAATGAACGAGTAGGCGAGGTCACCACCCTTCAAAAAGCATCTCAGCTGTTTCACCCACGCTTTGAGCCAAATGTCATTGCTGACGTGATTACGCAGATGGCGAACGACTGGACACACAGTGGTTGGGCATATCTCGATGCCACAAATAAAAACTATGGCTACTTGCCGATGTCGACCTTTGAGGTGTGGCGTCATTTGGTTCGTGATTATCGTGCCCTTGCTGTCGCACTGTTCCGTTTGGAATTTAATCAGAAGTGGGTATCGCAACTAGAGTCTGAGTTACCGCTGTTGTGGGAGCAGATTTCGATAGCAGATTGGCAGCATGCGATCATGCTGTCTAAATCGACACTGACTGCGGTTGGTATTGACACTTCTATGGTTGAGCAGTTGGTTAAGCAGCAAGTAGAAAAGCTTGGCGATGTCGTGCCAATTCTAAATGATGAGTCGATAAAAGAGTTACTGCTCACGGGTAAAGTAAACAACATTCCTGCGCCAATCATTCAAATTATGTTGCAGGGGTGGTATCAAGATCTGCTGCATACACACAGTGAAGACGATGAGTGGCCAACGGAGTTTGGACAAGAGCTTAGTATGTGGTGCCAAAACTTAAAACTGCTTCCTTTTGATTTCAAACCTAACGCAGGGTTTCAATCTGGCGTGGTGTATTGGCCCATTTTTGCCGCAGCGATTGCGTGTGGAAAAGTACCAAAAGAGATTTTGGCGCATTTTCCAGTGGAAGCGGTGTTCCACCTTCGTAAATTACGTGATTTTGATCGTGACTGGTTTGAGCCTGTATATCGTTTGTTTGTCGCTATTTTTTCCAACTTACCGAAATAAGGATCTGTTATGACGCGCTATTTTACTGATTTGGTTGAGCAGTCTATCTCACGAGCGAAAGAGTCTACCCTCAGCGTTTTAGGCATTACCGATCCTATTTTACGTAATCATTTAAGCGAGATTATGTCTTCAGAGTGTGGGCAAGAGAACGCGTTTCTTGCTCCACCATTGTTTGAGCACACGTTCGGTTGGGAATATGCGACACCAAAAGTCAAAGATCTAGAAGGAAGCTTATTGTCAACAGCGGTCATTAACGCTTTGGATGATAAATCCAATGATCGCTACCGCTTTGAAGCTGGTTTCAACCCTTTCAAGCACCAGTTAACCGCGTGGCAAACGTTGCTTGATGAAAAACCACACTCAGCCATTGTAACTTCAGGTACGGGCTCTGGTAAAACCGAGTGTTTTATGGTGCCAGTACTGGAAGATCTCTACCGTGAACAGCAGCGAACGCAAGCTCCGTTGGTGGGGGTAAGAGCGCTGTTTCTTTATCCTTTAAATGCCCTGATTAACTCTCAACAAGAACGTTTAGACGCTTGGACGAAGCACTTCGGTAACAACATTCGCTATTGTCTGTATAACGGCAATACAGAGAACAGCGAAAATAAGATGCGTAAAGCGCAAAGTGAAAGAGGCAATGAGGTTCTTTCTCGAGAGCTAATGCGTAAAGAGCCTGCACCGATTCTCGTAACAAACGGAACAATGCTTGAGTACATGCTAGTGAGGCAAATTGATGCGCCAATCATTGAGCGCTCAAGACAGGAAAAATCACTGCGTTGGATAGTGCTCGATGAAGCGCATACTTATGTGGGCTCACAAGCTGCCGAGTTATCTTTGCAACTTCGCCGAGTACTACAAGCATTTGGTGTGGAAGCGAAAAACGTCCGCTTTGTCGCCACGTCAGCGACCATTGCTGATGCTAATGCAAACGAACAACTTCAAGAGTATTTATCAAAACTTGCGGATGTACCGAAAGAGCAGATAAAGGTGATCGGTGGTCGACGTGTGATCCCAGAGCTTGATTTTGTTGAAAACGAGCCATTAACGCTTAACGAGCTTGAAGCGATGGAACCTGAAGGTGAAGTGACTAAAAAACGCGATCCTGAAGTCTCTAAAGATCGTTATTTGGCGCTTCAAGGGAGTCGGTATGCTCATGCACTTCGTGAGACCATCGTCAATAGCGCATCACCTTTAACGTTATTAGAAATCAATAAGAAAACGGCACAGAAGTCGGGTAATCCAACGATTAGTCAGCACGAATTATTACGTTGGCTCGATCTGCTTACAGGAACAAAAAAAGACACGAAGTCTGAAGCTTTCTTGAAGCTACGTGCACACTTTTTTCAGCGTATGACCAATGGTTTATGGTCTTGCATTGATAGTAATTGTCGCTGCAAAACAGGTACGGAGCTGGAAAAAGGCTGGCCGTTTGGTTATGTGTATTCAGTACAGAGGCAAAAATGTGATTGTGGTGCGCCTGTATTGGAGCTGAGCTTCTGCTTAGAGTGTAATGAACCTCACCTAATGGGCTTAGACAAAAAAGGTAAGTTACTACAGTGGAACGGCAGTGCGGGTGATGAGTTTTCTCTTCAGCAAGACTTTTCCGAAGAACAGGATGTTGAAATTCAGCAGCTTGATGACAGTGCTCGCTTTCCTGAGATGTTTGGCTCTAAACAAGATGAAGAGGGTTTTTATAGCTCAATTAATATCAGTAAAGATGGGGTAATTGGGTCAGTAGCACCTGGCTATTCTCTGATGTTTGATGATGCTAAACAGCAGTCGTGCTGTGGTTGTAATTTTGAAGGTTATAACCAAGGTTCTCCATTTCGTAGAGCGATGTTGGGTGCACCATTTTACATTGCTAACGTTGTTCCTACCTTATTGGAGTTCTGCCCAGATATTTCCACTTCCGGTGCTGAAGGGCCACAGTCACTACCTGCACGAGGCCGA
>NZ_JBNGCJ010000829.1:0-1711 GCF_049974785.1 Vibrio genomosp. F10 str. 9ZD137 | reverse complement strand
CATTGAGGGTCTCTAAGTCGACCGCCAGTATTGAGCCGTATTTGACCTCTTCGTCGATCACACAAATATTGCACGGAGAGCCAATAGAAATGTATAAGTTCTCGTCGCTACTATCGAATGAGTTGAACTTGAGCGTATGCTTTTGGTGCCAGTATAAGCCCACGGGTTCGAGGGGGAAGTTGTCGTCACCTGCTGGCAAATCAATCAGCTTTTCAGGCTCTGACGGTTTGCCTAAATTGGAGGCGACGTCTTTGACACGATACAGTTCAGCCGCCGTAGCGAAATAAAGGTCTCCGTTTTTGAACGCCACACCGTGTGGTTCAACTAAACCACTGGCGACAATAACTGGATCCCCAGCTAAACCGGTACGATAATCGTAAGGAATAGCGTAAATTTTGTTGCCTCTTGCACCATTCTCTTCGGATATAGCCGATGACCCAACGTATAAATAGCCGTCACCCCAGGTCATTTGACGCGCCTGAAATACGCCATCAATGATAGTGCTGACTTCGACGCCATCAATGGTCGAGAGTTTTTCTAAGTCAACACTTGGTTTAACGCGAAATGCCAGTGTCATTGGGCTTTCGTCTGTCACCGCTATGACTCGCGGTACGTTTATTGGTTGGTAGTCATCTTCAAATTCAACCCAAACTTGGTACTCATCTGGCGCTAAATCTACAATTTGTTGGTCACCCTGAGCTGTCATCTCAAAGCGTTGACTCTCTCCAGTTGTTAGAGAGGTTAGAACGACCTCGTAGGTAGAAGCACTCGGAATGCCGAGGTCACCTTGGTCCATCTCGATGACAATAGAACCGGGCTCTTGTTGCTCAAGCTCTGCAAGTGCATAAACTTGAACAGTATCCTTTGATGTTGTTTCGCCATCGCTCACTGTTAGCTCAAACGAATAATGAGATTCTTGTGTTAGACCCGGGATAGAGAAGGTCGCCACCGCTGAATTTGCATTGTTCAGTGACACTTCATCACCAGATAGCTGACGCCACTGATAAGTGAGTTCGTCACCCTCTGCATCTTGTGAACCCGCGCCATCAAGGCGCACGTTAGAAGCTGGAGACTGAACTTCTTGATCGGTTCCTGCATCCGCAGTCGGTGGCGTATTTTCTATCACCTTAGCCAAACCAGTCACCGTGATCTGATCTTGTGATGAGACTTCACCGTCATCAACGATCAATTGGAAACCATACTCGGTATCTTTTTCCAGTTCTGGCAGAGCAAATGTTGCGATCGCTTGTGTTGGGTTCTGCAGCGTCACAGAAGGGCCGGACACTTGCTGCCAGTGGTAACTCAGATCATCACCGTCTTCATCTTGCGAACCAGAGCCATCAAGACTTACCGAAGAACGCGGAGATTGAACGCTTAGGTCAGTGCCTGCACTTGCTATAGGCGGCGTATTCTCTACCACCACAGCCAATCCTGTGATCGTTACCTGATCTTTAGACGAGACATCACCATCATCAACGGTCAGTTGGAAGGTATAGTTGGTATCCTTGGTCAGTTCAGGCATTTCAAATGTTGCTTGGGCTTGCTGTGAATTCTTCAGCGTCACCGTTGGGCCAGACACTTGCTGCCAGCGATAGATGAGTGGGTCGCCATCCGCATCTTGTGAACCAGAACCATCAAGACTTACCGCAGAACGCGGAGATTGGACGCTTAAATTAGCGCCTGCATTGGCTGTGGGTGGGGTATTCTCGAC
>NZ_JBNGCJ010000828.1:0-3252 GCF_049974785.1 Vibrio genomosp. F10 str. 9ZD137 | reverse complement strand
CTACATGTTTTTAGAAGCGATCTTGTCGGCCACTCAAAAACTGTACATCAGTTATGTTG
This sequence comes from Vibrio genomosp. F10 str. 9ZD137, assembly GCF_049974785.1. Taxonomy (NCBI): domain Bacteria; kingdom Pseudomonadati; phylum Pseudomonadota; class Gammaproteobacteria; order Vibrionales; family Vibrionaceae; genus Vibrio; species Vibrio genomosp. F10. The sequence goes on along the minus strand of NZ_JBNGCJ010000828.1, from coordinate 3,193 downwards.
GCCGCTCGATTCAAGACAATACCGAGAAAGTCCCTTCCGTGTTGGTGTCGGAGCTGTTGGAGTATTGTCACCAAAATTACTGTCTTTCGGATGATCAGGATCTTCCTTGTGATGCGTCGGGTGATCGCTTGGTCGCATCACTCATTACTCAACATGCGATGGTGCCATTTAGCCCAAATGAGTTCTCTAGTTTGTCTGGCAGCTACGCTAAAGAGTGGATGCCAGCTGTGAATCGACAAGGCCAAAAGAGCGGTGAGTTTGAGCGTCAGTTGAGTGATTTTTTACTTGGAGCGACATTTCCGATTGAACTCGATTTAGTGGAGCTGCAACGTTTTTGGCGCTTACCCGTTCAGTACTTCTTTAACCGCCGCTTAAAAGTGTCTTTTGAACCTCCGTTACCCATTATGGAAAACGAAGAACCCTTTGTGCTGAATGGGCTGGAAAGTTATCAGCTACGGGATCAATTGCTTGATAGCTTGTTGGACGATCGCCTAAAAGGTAACCCTAACAGCCAAAGTATTGTTGAGAGATTTGTTTGTGAACAGAGAGCGCAAGGTAAATTGCCCGTTGGCGCTTTTGGTGATATAGAGTTTGAAACTAATCGAGCACAAGCCGAAGAACTGTTGGAAACACTGTCATTTCTATGTGGTCAGCGACAAGACGATGTAGATGTAAGCCTGATGATCGATGTGCTAGGGGAGGAAAAAAACGTCCAGTTACATGGATGGTTGACCCATCATTATCAATCCGGCCTTGTGCGTTACCGCAGTGGTAAAATTCGCTCTCAAGACTATTTGTCTGCTTGGATTGACCACCTCTTGCTTTCCATTTCTGGCATCTCGAAACCGACTCACATTATTGGTTACGATCGAAAAGAAGGCGTTGTGCACGAACTGTATCCCGCCATCGATGATGCCAAGTACGCACAAGATTTACTCAATGAATTTGTTCGTCTCTATTATCAGGGAATGACGAAACCTCTGTGCTACTTCCCTAAAACGGCACTGGCTAACGTCGATGCGGGCTTTAGTCGAGGTAAGTGGGTGGATGATGAAGATAAGTCGTTCAAAAAAATGTCCGCGACATTCAATGATGGTTTTCAAATAGCAGGGGAAGGTGCGAATACGTATATTTCCCGAATTTGGCCCGAATGGAACGATGAACTCGCTGCACAAGTTAGAGTGTTGTCGTCGCTGATCATTCAAGCGCCACGATTAGCTCTAGTCAATGCGGCCGATGCGTAATGAGTGGATACTAAGAACTTATTTGAGTGTCGATCCCGTGGTAATGAAAAGTGATCAGTAAAAGGGAATAAAGTGGCCGCCAGTCAATCATTATAGTGTAGGGCGTTTTCTGTACGGCCACAGGTCAGAGGGACCATTATTAGGTTGGTATTAGGGTCGGTATCTTAGAATGATATCGCAGGTTAACGTATTGATTTGACCTGCAGTTGAACCAATGAGCGGCATACTATCGGCTCCTAAGGGCCTATGCCGTGAGTAAGATCGCACTCCCTTAGAATGAATACCGACTGAGGACGGATTTGTCATATTTTTCATAACTGGATCACGTTATTTCGCAACAGGCCTAGTTTCAAAATAGATGTAGTGTCGAAATAGAGTAAGCATTTGATTGTAGAATAGTGACCGCCTAACTCTAGGTCATTAAGATGCAATAGGTAATAAAAGGTTTGAGTACAATGACACCTAAAATTGTGGCAACAACACTAAATACAATGACTTTTCCTCTGCATGGTGCACGACTCATTGAAGCCTCGGCAGGGACAGGAAAAACCTTTACGATTGCCGGTTTGTATCTTCGCTTGCTGCTCGGGCATGGTGACGGAGAGACACGCCATTCGACACCGCTGACCGTTGATCAAATCTTGGTGGTGACGTTCACCGAAGCGGCAACGGCTGAATTGAGGGATCGTATTCGGGCAAGAATCCATGATGCTCGCATTGCTTTTTCCCGAAGCCAGAGTGATGATCCGGTGATTGCACCGCTACTTGCTGCGGTAAGCAATCATAAAGAAGCGGCAAAAATACTGTTGCAGGCTGAGCGTCAAATGGATGAAGCGGCGGTGTACACCATTCATGGTTTTTGTCAGCGCATGCTTACTCAAAATGCTTTTGAATCAGGCAGCCGTTTTGATAACGAATTTGTCACCGATGAAAGCCACCTTAAAGCGCAAGTGATTGCCGATTATTGGCGTCGAAACTTTTACCCTTTGCCTATCAACTTAGCGGGCGAAGTGAGACGTATCTGGGGATCGCCAGCATCACTCTTGTCTGATATTGGTCGGTATTTAAGTGGATCGCCGCTGACATTATCAGTCGACGCTATGAGTGGAGACCTTTCTACATTACATCAGGACAATCTTGCCCAAATTGATGTCCTAAAGCGTCATTGGATGGATCATCAAGTTGACTTTCTGGCTCTCATCTCTGGCTCAGATATTAACAAACGCAGTTACACCAAAAAATCCTTACCGCAATGGCTAGAGAGCATCACCGCATGGGCTTCACAGCCAACGGATAACTATGATTTCCCCGATAAGTTGGAACGATTCTCCCAAGATGTACTGCGAGAGAAAACCCCAAAAGGCGAAGCCCCCCAGCACGAAGTGTTTGAAGCGATTCAAGCTTTTTTATCGGCCCCTGTAAATCTTAAAGCGCCGCTGATGGCCCATGCGATTAAAGAATGTCGTGAGAAGCTGGCGAGCGCGAAAAAGCATAAACAGTGGCTCTCTTTTGATGATCTTCTTACTCAACTTTCTGCTGCGATAGACTTGGATGAAGCGGGTCAGTTAACCGAGAGAATTCGCACTTTATATCCGGTCGCGATGATCGATGAATTCCAAGACACGGATCCACTTCAGTACAATATTTTCAGCCGTATCTATCTCGATCACCCGCAATGCGGTCTGTTTATGATTGGCGATCCTAAACAGGCGATTTACGGTTTCCGTGGGGCGGATATTTTCACGTACATCAAAGCAAGAAATCAGGTCAGTGCCCATTACACATTGGGAACGAACTGGCGCTCCAGTGCCAACATGGTGTTGGCGGTGAATCAGCTGTTTCAATCGTCCAGTAGCCCATTTATTTATGACGAAGACATCCCCTTCTTGCCGGTGAACTATAGCCCTGTGGCTGAGCAAAAACATTGGTACTTAAAGGGTGAAGAACAG
>NZ_JBNGCJ010000827.1:0-5019 GCF_049974785.1 Vibrio genomosp. F10 str. 9ZD137 | reverse complement strand
CCGCTCTTCCGATCTGTGGTTTCGATTGTATGTGGTATTGAGAAACTTATCTATAAAGATTAACGTTTATTCAACAATTAACCCGGTGAATCATTTAACGCTGCTACTTCTTGTATCCCCAACGAGGAACAAGACCTTGTTCGATGCCTAAATGATCTAAAATTCTAGCAACCATAAAGTCCACAAGATCTTCAATCGATTGGGGTTGATGATAAAAACCCGGTGCAGCAGGCATAATAGTGACGCCCATTTGAGAAAGCTTGTGCATGTTTTCTAAATGAAGCGTAGAAAACGGCGTTTCACGAACGACAAGTAACAACTGACCACGCTCTTTCATCACCACATCTGCAGCGCGTTCAATGAGATTATCAGACATACCATGTGCTATCGCGGCGACACTTCCTGCTGAGCAAGGGCAAACCACCATCTGCTTTGGCGCTGCTGACCCCGATGCCACGGGAGAAAACCAATCTTCTTTGCCACTGACAAGCAGCTTATCTCCATCACACCCTAAATGCTCGACCAATGCTTTTTTGCAGGCGTCTGGCCCACTGGGTAATTTCAAATCATGTTCCGTGGCTAAGACCACCCTGGCCGCGGATGAGATCAATAAATGCACGGTATAATCGGCGGCCAGCAAACATTCTAATAAACGCATTCCGTAAGGAGCCCCCGATGCACCAGTAAAGGCTAAGGTAATGGCTTTATTCGTCGCTGTTTTCATTTATCGGTCACTTACTAGTTAGGGTTATTGAGAGAAGAACTTAGCGCTTCTAATGCCGCAAGCAACTTGCCATGTATACCTTCAAATCCACCATTACTCATGACGAGTATGTGATCACCAGGCTGAGCTTCTAAAACGATGTTAGCGACAAGTTCATTGATATCATCGCTCACATACGCCTGCTGCTCACATCGGCTTGCCACATCTTGAAGCGACCAATCGATATTATCTGGTTGATACAGGTAGACGAAATCCGCTTTTGAGAGTGACAAAGCGAGGGTGTCTTTATGAACCCCTCGCTTCATCGTTGCAGAGCGTGGTTCTAACACCGCGATGATTTTTTTATCACCTACTTTATTACGTAAACCATCCAAGGTGAGATCAATCGCAGTTGGATGATGGGCAAAATCATCGTAGACCGTCACTTGATTCACCACACCCTTTAACTCCAGTCGACGTTTAGTATTAATAAACTTCCCTAATGCGTCGCAAGCTAAATCCGCAGTGACGCCAACGTGTCTCGCTGCGCCAATCGCCATCAGCGCGTTTTCGACATTATGATCACCCACCAGATCCCAGTCCACACGCCCCACACACTGATTTTTAAAATACACATCAAAGACAGAACCATCTTTGACTATTTTTTCCGCGCGCCAATCCCCCTGAGAGCCCATAGATTCGGTTTCACTCCAACAGCCACGCTTTAGAACATCATCAATGTCTGAGCTTTGCTGCGGATGGAAAATACGCCCATTACTGGGAACCGTTCTAATCAAATGATGAAATTGGCGCTTGATCGCTTCAAGATCATCGAAGATATCGGCATGATCGAACTCTAAATTATTCATCACCAAGGTCCGTGGATGGTAATGCACAAACTTAGAACGCTTATCAAAAAAAGCACTGTCGTATTCATCTGCTTCAACAATGAAAAACATGCTGTCACCTAGCCTTGCTGATACCCCAAAGTTTCCAAGAACCCCACCCACCAAAAAACCGGGTTGGTAACCGCAGGATTCAAGGATCCAAGCGAGCATACTAGAAGTCGTTGTTTTCCCATGAGTACCCGAAACAGCCAAAACCCAGCGGTCATGCAGCAGAAATTCTTGAAGCCATTGTGGGCCAGACGTATAACGAATATTGCAGTTTAATACATGCTCGACACAAGGGTTCCCGCGGCTCATCGCATTACCGATAACGACTAAGTCAGGTTGAGGGCTTAGCTGAGAAGGATCGAAACCTTCAATTATTTCAATACCTTGAGATTCAAGCAAGGTGCTCATTGGTGGATACACGTTGGCATCTGAGCCGGTGACCTTATGCCCGAGTTGACGAGCTAAGACCGCTGCGCCTCCCATGAATGTGCCACAAATTCCCAAGATATGAATATGCATACAACTGTGCCTTACGAAGTGATTTTCGATTGAGACTCTCATTATCGCCATTTCAACATCAAAAGAAAGCGCGAATGTAAATCGCTGTAAATCGACAAATGAATTGAGAACTCAAGCGGTTAGTTCATTACCATAAATAAGATCTAACGCTTACACTACAATGAGTGTGATGACCTACAGCCCAACAAGAGGCAATCGTTATCGCTATGCCCCCATACTCATAATTGTTAAGGATATAACATGTCTGAAATGCGCACCCTTGGCGAGTTCATTGTTTCAAAACAAGCGGACTTCCCCCACGCTAGCGGTGATCTTTCATCTCTTATCTCTTCGATTCGACTTGCTGCAAAGATCGTAAACAGAGAAATCAACAAAGCTGGTTTAGTCGATATTACTGGTGCTGTCGGTACTGATAACATTCAAGGTGAAGAGCAACAGAAGTTGGACCTGTACGCGAACGACAAATTTAAAGCGGCACTTGAAGCGCGCGATCAAGTTTGTGGTGTTGCCAGTGAAGAAGAAGATGAAGCCGTTGCTTTTAATAAAGAACTGAACAAAAACGCGAAATATGTTGTGCTAATGGACCCGCTGGATGGTTCATCAAACATCGATGTTAACGTTTCTGTTGGTACGATTTTCTCGATTTATCGCCGCGTTTCCCCTGTTGGAACTCCTCCAACACAGGAAGACTTCCTTCAGCCTGGGAATAAGCAGGTTGCCGCAGGTTATGTCGTTTATGGCTCATCGACCATGCTGGTTTACACTACAGGCAACGGCGTGAACGGTTTTACTTATGATCCTTCGATAGGCACTTTCTGTCTTTCTCATCCAGATATGATGACGCCCGACGATGGTAAAATTTACTCTATCAATGAAGGAAACTACATTCGTTTTCCGACAGGGGTAAAAAAGTACATTAAATACTGCCAAGAAAATGTGCCGGAAGATGGTCGCCCGTATACGTCTCGATACATTGGTTCACTGGTTTCAGACTTCCACCGTAACCTGCTTAAAGGCGGCATCTACCTTTACCCAAGCACTCAAAGCCACCCTAACGGTAAACTGCGTTTGTTGTACGAATGCAACCCAATGGCATTTATCATTGAACAGGCAGGTGGCTCTGCTTCCGATGGTGTTAATCGCATCATGGATCTAAAGCCCACTGAGTTGCACCAACGCGTGCCTTTCTTTACGGGCTCTAAAAGCATGGTTGAAAAAGTTGAAGAGTTCATTGAAAAGAACCAAGACTGATCACTTATAACGTTAAAATTAAAGGTAAGCGCTGAGTACGTTCGCTTACCTTATTTTATTTCTTGCTTTCTTCAATTCAGTAACCGCCAACCAAGGTTGTCATCGCTCTCTTCGCCCTTCTTAAACAACACGCCATTCTCAAATAACACACCACTTCCTACACATTCATCGAAAATGATGAAAGAAGCGATATTTTTCAATTCTAAATCTACCAACTAGACTTACATAGCTGACTAATTATTCCTTAGAGGAGCTCGAAATGAGTCTAAAAACCGTCCCTGCTGGCCTATCTCTGCCTGACGATATTTATGTCGTTATCGAAATTCCTGCGAACGCAGATCCTATCAAGTACGAAGTAGATAAAGACACGGGTGCCGTTTTCGTTGACCGCTTCATGTCAGCCCCGATGTTTTATCCATGTAATTATGGTTACATCAATCACACCCTTTCTTTGGATGGTGATCCTGTCGATGTACTGGTCCCGACGCCTTTTCCGTTGATACCTGGATCGGTGATTCGCTGTCGACCGGTTGCCGTATTAAAAATGAGTGATGAATCAGGTGAAGATGCGAAAGTCTTTGCAGTACCGCATCAAAAGCTATCAAAGGAATACGACAATATTCAAGATGTCGATGACATCCCAACGCTTCTAAAAGCACAAATCACGCACTTTTTTGAGCGCTACAAAGAATTAGAAAGTGGTAAATGGGTAAAAGTGGAAGGCTGGGAAGATATCAATTCAGCAAAAGAAGAGATTGTTCAGTCTTTTAAACGAGCTCAAACATAAGAACGATGTGTATTGACGAAAAGAGTGGAAAAGCTTAGCTGCCTGCAACACATGAAGCAGCTAAGAATCTACGAATCAACATCGATGTCTCTACCTTAAAGATCCTGACTCTCTGCCAGAGTCATAATCCGCTCGGAAAAATACGTTTACGTCATCGCATATTCCTCGGTAAGGCTTTCCTGACGCGCCGAGCATACGAGCATCTTGGGCGCAGTATTCTGATTTACCTTCTTGGTAACCTTTACCGTACGCTATGTATAAATTGTCGTTGAGCACACCTTTTTCATCGAGCTTATTTAGCCTTGATTGAGAATCATACAGCTGTCCATCTATTGCTCTTTGCTTACCAAATTCAGACCAATCGTTCTCAGCGTATGAATCTGGCGTTTGTACCTGTGCACAGCCCACCGTAAATAAGGCCACTAATAAATATAAGTACTTCATTGTTTATCTCCCATTGCATGAAGTTGAACCAATAACTACTATCGTTCATCTACTTACAACGAGACCCGATAGCCATTAGTTTTCTTTCACGTATCAATACGTGTATCGAATAAAAAAGATCACTCAAACTCAAATTGATAAAGTAAGTCCACGGCATTATCCGCACCCGATAAGACTTCAAGGTAAAGATCACTCATTAAACGGTATCGGACGGTAAACTCCCCAATGGATTCGAAAATCCCTACCCCATACTTAACTTGCAGCCCTGGCAGCACGTAACCACTTACTGTAACTTGAGAATCCTCACCAGAACCCGCCGTATCTAATTGTAGGTCTTGGACACCAAAAGCTTCACCAATTTCGCCAACCACCTTACCGCTTTTCGCTAACCTCAGGCCAATCAAAGAGATCGGAAGAGC
>NZ_JBNGCJ010000826.1:0-1937 GCF_049974785.1 Vibrio genomosp. F10 str. 9ZD137 | reverse complement strand
GCGGCCATAGCCGAACCATTCTATCTAAGTTGGGAGAAAATGGTCGTTTATTCAGTATTGATAGAGATCCACAAGCGATTGCTGAAGCGAAGAAAATTGATGATCCTCGTTTTACTATTATTCATGGCCCATTTTCAGGGATGGCAGAATATGCCGAACGTTATGATTTAATAGGAAAGGTGGATGGTGTTTTGCTTGATTTAGGCGTGTCATCGCCTCAACTGGACGATGCCGAACGTGGCTTTAGTTTTATGAAAGATGGCCCCCTCGATATGCGTATGGATCCCACCGCCGGTATTTCTGTGGCTGAATGGATCCTCAGTGCGGATTTAGACGACATTACTTGGGTTATTAGAGAGTTTGGGGAAGACAAACATGCTCGTCGTATTGCTAAAGCGATCGTCGCACATCGTGATGACGAAGAGAAAGAACCGCTCAATCGAACCAGTCAGTTAGCGAAATTGATCTCTGAAGCTGCACCGAAGAGCTTCAAAGAGAAAAAACATCCTGCGACTCGTGCATTCCAAGCTTTTCGAATTTATATCAACAGTGAGTTAGAAGAGATCGATACCGCGCTGAAAGGTGCTGCGAGTATTCTTGCACCACAAGGTCGTTTATCTGTGATCAGTTTTCACTCATTAGAAGATCGTATGGTGAAACGTTTTATTCGTAAAGAGAGTAAAGGCCCTCAAGTCCCTCATGGTATTCCTTTAACTGAAGCGCAAATCAGTGCTTTGGGCTCCGCAGATTTGAAGCCGATTGGCAAAGCCAATAAGCCAAGTGAAAGTGAGGTAGAACAAAACCCTCGTTCACGCAGTTCAGTATTACGTATCGCAGAAAAACTGTAACGATAATGAGCAGTCGCACACCTAATTTAGCTAAGCTTATCGTCACCGATTTATTGGGTGTTGGTCGGTTGCCTTTGTTGATGCTTGTCTTAATATTTATTAGTGCGATGGGGGTGGTGTTCATTACGCATCACTCCCGACAATCCATATCTGATAAAAACACCATGTTGATCTATAGAGAACAGTTAGCCAATGAGTGGCGAAACCTTATTTTGGAAGAAACGGCATTAGCGGAACATAGCCGAGTGCAAGAAATGGCAAAGCAAGAGCTAGAGATGCGCCGCCCTGATGCTGATAAAGAAGTGATCATTAATCTACAATGAAAACGAAAAAGAGTTCGGTCTCCCCTAAGCCCACCAAATCTAAGTCCGCTAAATCTAAGCCCAAAACGGATGCTCCTTTGTTGATCCGTTGGCGCTTTTATCTATTGCTGGTTTGCGTTGTTGCCTGCTTTTCTGTTTTGGTGGCTCGTATTGGTTACATTCAAGTGATTGAACCTGATAACTTGATCCGACAAGGTGATCTGCGCACCGTGAGAGCTAAGACGATTCATTCCGCGCGTGGAATTATTTCCGATCGTAATGATGAACCGCTCGCTGTAAGCGTACCTGTCGAGGCAGTCTGGGCTGATCCTGTGGCTATTTTTAAGGGCAAAGGGCTCGAAGACCTTGATCGATGGCACGCATTGGCCGACGTCCTCGGACTTGATCGTCAAAGCTTGGTTAAGAAAATTAAGAGTAATGACAAGCGTCGATTTATCTATCTTCAGCGGCAAGTCAGCCCTGCAATGGCCAATTATATTCGTGAGCTCAAGCTACCCGGTGTTGGGCTAAAGTCGGAATCAAGAAGGTACTACCCAGCAGGTGAGGTTAGTGCTCACTTAGTTGGTGTGACTGGCATCGATGGTCACGGTTTAGAAGGGGTAGAACGAAGCTATGACAAGTGGCTGACCGGTGAGGCTGGCAAACGAATTATCCGTAAAGATCGCTATGGACGCGTGGTTGAAAATATATCGCTAGAAGAGCATGAAGAAGGAAAACCTTTAGAGCTCACCATCGATCAGCGCTTACAGGCTATTTCCTACCGAGC
>NZ_JBNGCJ010000825.1:0-456 GCF_049974785.1 Vibrio genomosp. F10 str. 9ZD137 | reverse complement strand
ACCGCTCTTCCGATCTGATAGAAATGGGACCTAATGAAAAAAGGACAGGATCGATATTAGGAAACTGGATTAATCCCTGAGACATAGAAGAGTACTCTTATTTTTATTGATTGATTATAAACTGAGACGAGATTACAGCAGCATAGTTCCTGCGACAAATATTAAAAAGACCGCGAACACCTTTTTTAGCATCACAGTAGGTAAGGTACTCGCCAGCTTAGCTCCTATCTTTGTTGTAAACATAGAGGTAGAGGCAATCGCGACAAGAGCAGGTAAATAGACATACCCAATACTATAATCAGGCAAACCTTCTAAATTGTATCCATGCAAAATAAAGCCGATCATGCCAGAAATCGCAATCATACAACCACAGACGGATGAAGAACCGACCGCTTTACGCATCTCAATACCATGACGACTCAAAAATGGGACGGATAATGAACCGCCGCCGATCCC
>NZ_JBNGCJ010000824.1:0-1902 GCF_049974785.1 Vibrio genomosp. F10 str. 9ZD137 | reverse complement strand
GCCTGTTGAGATCGAAACCGAAAGTTTAGCCGAACTGCAATCGGCGATTGATGCGGGTGCTGACATCATCATGTTAGATAATTTCACCACCGATATGATGCGCGAAGCGGTCAAACTAAATGCAGGACGTGCAGCACTTGAAAATTCAGGCAACGTAACACTAGACACCATTCGTGAGTTTGCTGAAACCGGTGTTGATTATATTTCCGTTGGCGCGCTGACGAAACATCTAGTGGCATTGGATTTATCAATGAGATTCCAAGCTTAGTCGTTATTTAAGTTCCATCGATTTAATATCTATGACGTATTGTTAAAGAGAGGCTTTGTCTCTCTTTTTCCGTTTTATTATCCGCGTTCAATCTACCCCCCATCATTTTATATGCCACCCGTCGAATATTTTTGCACTGTGAATGTAATACAGGCTTAACTTCAACTATTTGCCTCGCGCTAGCCTTTTTACTTTATTTCTAGTTCTCTAGACTCTCTTTACTCTTTCTGCACCCTTATACATCGCAATAATGGAGAACATAATGAAAGCGATTAATAAGAAACAGAAAGGCTTTACCTTAATTGAGTTGATGATTGTTGTGGCTATTATTGGTGTGTTGTCGGCGATTGCGGTTCCAGCATATAAGGACTATGTGACCAAAAGCCAAGCCTCTTCAGCATTAGCAACAATTAAATCCCTAGTTACATCTGCAGAACTTATAATACAAGAAGAAGGATCAATCAGTGGTGGAGTGGATCTTCTTGGAATTTCATCAAGCTCTAGTACTCTAGGTACGTTATCCATAGTTGATTCAGGAAAATCCATCCAGTTCGAATTTTCTGCTGGAGCCCTTGCATCGCAAACAATGAAATTGGCTAGAAGTGATAGTGGCTGGACCTGCACTCGCTCCGGTACGGAACTAGCAGCTATTGATTTGGAAGGTTGTAACTAATAAGTGTTAACTAACCTCCCTGCCATCTTGCGCCAGGCTGACTTAATCAGCGTGGTGCAAGAGCAAAATATCATCGAACATGTGATCGCTTCGGGCATGTCGGTACCCGAAGCACTGCTTGATCTCGAGCTGTTCGACCACCATCAACTCACTGGCCACCTAAGTGCACTCTTTGGCCTAACGCCCACACCATTATCTCAATTCGACTACGCTACGTTGTGTCATTCGTTGGGGCTTAGGGAGCTCATCAGCCGTTATCAAGCCCTGCCCTTACACTGTGATGGGATGGTGCTTTCTTTGGCTGTTTCAGACCCCACCCGCAGTGAAATAGAAGATGAATTTCGCTTTGCGACAGGGTTGCAAGTTGAGTTGGTATTGGCCGACTTAAACGACCTTAAATCCGCGATTCGTCGTTTATACGGTCAGACAATGACCACATCCACCTCATCAACTAAAGACATCAGTCAGGACGAACTGGCCAGTCTGGTCGATGTCACAGAGGATGAAATACAAACGATAGAGAACCTCAGTCAAGACGATGCGCCTGTGAGCCGCTTCATCAACCAGATACTGCTCGATGCGGTGAGAAAAGGCGCTTCAGATATTCATTTTGAACCTTACGACGAGAGCTATCGCATCCGCTTACGTTGTGATGGCCTATTGGTGCAAACCCAAGCACCCGCAAATCACCTCAGTCGCCGCCTTTCTGCACGGCTTAAGATACTCGCAAAGTTGGATATCTCTGAACGTCGTTTGCCACAAGATGGGCGAATCAAGCTTCGGCTCAATGAAACAACGGCCATTGATATGCGCGTTTCGACATTACCCACGTTATGGGGTGAAAAGATTGTATTGCGCCTACTCGACAGCAGCAGTGCTAGCCTTAATATCGATAAACTGGGCTACAGTGACCAACAAAAGCAGCTCTACCTCAAGGCACTCAAGCAGATCGGAAGAGCGG
>NZ_JBNGCJ010000823.1:0-601 GCF_049974785.1 Vibrio genomosp. F10 str. 9ZD137 | reverse complement strand
GACAATGGGTGATGCCGCTTTTCTGCTGATTGCGAGCACACCTCAAGTGGGATTAAGTGTTATTGCTCTTGGTGTTGTCGTAGGGTGTCTCTCTGGGTGGACCGTCAACAAACTGCATAGAGATGATTTCTTAAGGCCTGAGATTGAAACAATGCCAGAGAATAATGCTCGAATGAACCTCCTACCCCAAGCAGAATGTTCAGAGAAAAAATTCGAAAGCAAAGCCATCAATTTACAAGGCATGTTCTGGAAAGCGCTGCTCATTCCAGTGACGATAATAGCGGTACTTGGCTCGTTTCAAGTGGATATTAATCATCTTTTATCCCTTTCTGATATGACCATCGAGTGGATTGGCTGCATACTCATCATTGTTAGCATGCTTTTGTGGTCATTGACTAAAGAGTTAAAAGACTACCAAACCACCGTTTCCGAAGATCATAAATACTCGACCTCTCACCCGATTCAAAAAGCGGCCCAAGATACCAATTTTGTCACCGCCTGGGTCATCATCGCCTTTCTGTTTTTTGAGCTCACCGCTTTTTTTTCTGGTCTTGATATTAAAGCCAGTGTTTCTGGGTGGGGAGTCTGGATGCCACTCATC
>NZ_JBNGCJ010000822.1:0-458 GCF_049974785.1 Vibrio genomosp. F10 str. 9ZD137 | reverse complement strand
GCCATAGCAGAAACGGCCATACTGGATAAACGCACTTGCCAAACAAGGCCAATAAAGGCCGCAGTCGCCATCGACATATATGCGCCCATCGACCAAATCGCCGACGGTACGTGGATATAGATAATTCTGAAACTGTTGCCTTGTTGATAATCAGACGGTGCGAACACCAAACCCCAAATGGTACCTACCGACAGACACAATAGCGCCAGTGCCGCAAACCAGGGCATCAACTTACCACACAACTGATAAGAGGTTTCAGGCCTTGCATAAGGATGAAGCCATTTCCACATTGTCTTTCTCACTCTAACTTCGTTAAGACGAACTTGATGTCCGTTCTATAATTTATACTCGTCATTTCTTTAATGGACGCTAACGCGAAGTGCCACACTAATGGCAAACGGAGTCATTGTCATCGATCCCGCTAACATGGCCCCTAAAATAGCCAACTGGCCATTATA
>NZ_JBNGCJ010000821.1:0-3921 GCF_049974785.1 Vibrio genomosp. F10 str. 9ZD137 | reverse complement strand
GGCGGCGGGTGCGGGAATATTAACGTTGCTGGCCACATTGCTTGACCACTACTTACAAATGGCCACGCCAACGGCAGAATCGAAGGTATACCAACAGTGGTTAACACTACAAGGATACATTCAAGAGTACGGATTTCTAGCCTTAGCGGTAATGTCACTACTTCCAACACCACCAAGGACAATGGTGGTACTGAGCTTACTCTCAGGGTTGGCCTGGTTTGGGATTTTATTAACGGTTTTTGTCGGTAAATTTGTCTGGTTTTCCGTCGTCGTTACTTTAATTACGTTTGCCCCGAAATGGTTAATAAAATTGCCACTGATTGGCACTAAGGTACAGAGACTATTAGAGCAAAAATCAACGTATGAACGGGAAAGGTTATATGGTCGAAGTCGCCAACAAAAATACTGAGTCAAAGGCATTTGCAAGTAAAACCATGTTGAATATTCTCAATGCAGGGCTAAATACCTTGCTTGATGATTCTTTGCTTTCGCCAGCGCAGCCGTTTATAGCAAGGCAATTGAAAACCAATCAGTCGCAGGCCCATATTCCTCTAGAAACCAAGCGCGACTTTATTAATGAGGTAAGCCAACGTTACGGAGCCAGTGCATTATTGTGCATTGGCATCGGTGTGAAGCAATTTATAGATTCGCCTGTAGGCCGTGCCCTTTTAAACGGAAGTGATCCATTCTTGCTACTTAAAAAATGGCAAAGGCTGGAACGCTACGTACATAGTCAGCACTTTGTTGATTTTGAATATCACGATGATTGCGTCAAGGTGACACACAAATCCAATACCACAGAGATGCCAAGTATTGAAGAAGATTTGGCCGTTCTTGGGGTGTTGTGTGCCCTTCTCTATGAATCATCCGCTAGAAAGATTGCCATTAGCCATAGTTTAGACGCTTCTGAAAGTTTTTTTTCTTACCCCAGTTTGCAGTGTGATCCGTCACAGCTTCACCGCGATGCACCTTGGTATATTCACTTTCAAGTCCGTGATAAAGAGAATCCAAAAATAAAAACCGTTGAACAATCGGTAACAAATAACACGCTGAGTATGGTGAACAGGGCTAAACAAACCATCATGGATTTAGGGTTACTTGAAGTCGATTTGCAACAAGTATCTAGATGTTTAGCGCTATCTCCCCGCTCCTTACAACGTAAGCTAAGCGATGAAGGCCATAGTTTTGCCAAATTATTACAAGATGTACGCGTACACTTTGCCAGCCAATCATTACTCGACGAAGCATCATGCATTGCTGAGGTAGGCTTTGTGAGTGGGTTTGCCGATCAAGCCCATTTTACTCGTGTCTTTAAGCAATGGACTGGCATGTCACCGAAGCAATATACGCAGTTTAAAAGCTAAGAAGCTGTAATAGAAAGGAGAGCCAAAAGAAGAAATACAAACAAGCTTAGAACCTGTTTAAAAGATTTAATAGTGAGCATATAAACCGACCTTGATACGCCAAGTGCGATAAACCATTCGTGACAAAAACGGTTAAATTCATATGCTCATTTACCTTACCAGAGAATAGACGCTTTCAGTTCGGCAACATCAAGTGGTTCGGTTAGTGGCGTCACAATACTCAAGTAAGCCATTTTGCCTTCGAGGGTTTTGGGCGCTGGTGAAACACCACGATACGACAATATTTGTGTGGCATCGGTATTCATACTGATAGAAACTTCATCCATAAAAAACCACATTCCAATGGACCCAGGGCCAACTTTGAACAGCAATGCGTTGTTGGTTTGTTTTTCAAGATAGATTTTAAATGGCGCTAATTTTTTTGCCTTGATGATGGGGCCGACACATGAGATCGATTGACCTTGTTTTAGCTCCTCTAAGTGGGCGCGAATAAATTCGCCAAACAGTTCGGGCAAACAGACCTTTTGATCAACTCGACTGTCTTCCCATAATAACTGATTTTGCAGATTAAACGCCTGCACTGACGCGCCATCAATCACAATTTCGCCTCGCTGCTTTTCATGACCTGTCTTGACCACGAGTGAAAATTGTTCACGGTTCCACTGCGATTTTACCGCATATAACGTCGTGCCAGCTTGGGCTATTTCTAAAGACTGACTGTTTTTCGTAGACGAAGCGCTCATAGTAATTGACTCATTCGCCAATCCACTAGAACTAACACCTGAACTTAAAGCCAATAAAATAGCTAGGTTAATGACCTTTAAATACGATTTTTTTGTTGGTTGCATAACATCTCCTTTTTACTTGAGCTTACGCAAAATCATTGAGCAGTAATTGAACATTTACGCCAATAAAAGAGGCTTAGTCATCTATACTGCATCTGATTGGGATTGAACCCTCAACGATTAAAACCACTACAATTAAACTCAAATAATTCTCTCATTCTCTACAGCCACCCAATAAATAGAGAATTCTATCAAGACGACGTCCGCTTTTTACAAATGGGCTTCAAACTCTAGAGTAACGACAAAATAACATTTGATATTAATTCTCATTTGGGTTAATTTTCGCGCTATCGTTATGTTATAACATATCATTATTTATTTTAATCAATTGTAGAGAAAAACGATGAAAGGATTGAGCAAATTACTCTTATCCATGGCAATGGCGTGTGGCGTTATCGCGACACCTGTTCAAGCGGATATTGAATTCAAAGACGTAATGGGTAGAGACATCATTTTAGAGAAACCGGCTGAACGGGTGTTTCTTGGTTTTTATTTTGAGGACTTTCTTGCCATAGCTGGGCCGGATGCCTACACCAAGGTGGCGATTTTCCCTAAGGCTTCTTGGAAAGATTATCGTCAATCCCAGTGGACAACGTACACAAAAATCATACCTGAGTTAAATACAATCGAAGATTCTGGTTCCATTTATACCGGAACGTTTAATCTTGAAAAATTGCTCACCGTTAAACCAGATGTCGCATTATTGGCGGCTTGGCAATATAAATCCCTAGGGGAAAAAGTCGATTTATTAGAAAGCACGGGGATCAAAGTGGTCGTGATTGATTTCAATGCTCAAACCGTCGAGAAGCATTTAGCCAGCACTCGCGTGATCGGCAAAGTCATGGGCACAGACGCCAGAGCAGAGAAAATAGCCAGTGAATATGAATCGACGGTTATCGATGTTCAACACCGTGTTACTGACTATTTGACAAAAAATCCAGCTCGCCGAGTGTATGTGGAAATTGGTACCGGTGGTGCCGATGAGTATGGTAAGAGCTACTCCACCTCGATGTGGGGAAAATTGCTCGATCTTGCTGGGGCAAAAAATATTGCAACGGGTAAGTTTGAAGGCTCTGCCCATCTAACGCCTGAATACGTCCTAAGCCAAAATCCAGAAGTGATCTTTGTCTCTGGTGCTCACTGGTCTAAATATGATGACAGCGCATTACTTGGATTCGGCACAACTGAAGAGCAAGCCCAAGCCCGTTATGCGCCTTACTTGAAGCGTCAAGGTTGGGATCAACTCAGTGCGATAAAGAACAACGATTTTTATGGGATGTATCACTCTGGTACGCGTACTATTTATGACCATGTGTTCTTACAGTATCTCGCCAAATCAATTTACCCTGAAGCTTTTAAAGACATTGATCCAAAGAAAACTCACCAAGCCTTTTTTGAGCAATTCATGCCTCAAAAACTCGACGGTACTTTCATGATTAAGGTTGATGGCTAATGAAAACGGTTGTTGACACCTCTATTTCAGAGATCTCTCCATCTAGCGGCATTTATGCAGCACTAAATCGATCGCGATTGCGCTTTATTTGGTTGACGACAGTTGCATTGTGCTTGGTGGTCATTGCTGACCTTGGTATTGGATCTTCATGGATGGGTGTCAGCGATATAATGAATACCATATGGCTTGGGCCTAATGGAGACTCTCTTCACTCCACCATTATTTGGCAGTTAAGGCTGCCATTAACGCTGACATGTTT
>NZ_JBNGCJ010000820.1:0-21416 GCF_049974785.1 Vibrio genomosp. F10 str. 9ZD137 | reverse complement strand
CGCTCTTCCGATATAAAAAGAGTCAAATTACACTTCTCACTAGCCGAGCAGAAGAAGCCGCAACTTGGCTGCAAGTTGAGCTCAATACGCTGTTTGACTTTAGTATGCAATCTATTGGCAAAGGCGATATTCGATATAGAACAAACCCGATTCTTGACGAGGGTAATTACCAGCTGACCATTGACCAAACAGGTGCCTGTTTAGAAGCGAATTCAGCGTCTGGATTTGTGCATGCAAGCGCCACTTTTATGCAGCTTTTAAAAGCAACGAGTGAAGATAACCAACTCAGCGCGCCTTACGTAAAAATCAGCGATTCACCGCGCTTTAAATACCGCGGCATGATGCTTGATTGCTCGCGTCATTTTCATCCCGTTGAACGAGTCAAACGGCTGATTAACCAACTGGCTCACTATAAGTTTAATACCTTTCATTGGCACCTTACCGATGATGAAGGTTGGCGCCTTGAAATTAAGGCTTTTCCACAGTTAACAGACGTCGGGGCAAGTCGGTCACAGCAGTCAGCTCTAGAGCCTCAATTTAGTCACATCGATCAAGCTTATAGTGGTTATTACACTCAAGAAGAGATCAAACACGTCATCGCCTTTGCAGAGCAACGTGGCATTACGATCATCCCTGAGATTGATGTTCCTGGGCACTGCCGCGCTGCCATCAAAGCATTGCCAGATCTTCTTGTTGACAGTGCTGATCAATCTCAATATCGCAGCATTCAAAACTACACGGATAACGTGCTGTCACCCGGCCTAGAGGGGACTTATGAGTTCTTAGAGCAAGTGCTTGAAGAAGTGGCTGAACTGTTTCCATCAAAATGGGTACATATTGGCGCCGATGAAGTGCCTCATGGTGTATGGGAAAAAAGTGCAAAATGCCAAGCACTAATGAAACAGCAAGGCTATACCGACACGAAAGAATTACAGGGGCACTTACTTCGTTTTGCTGAAAAGAAACTACGCTCACTAGGAAAAAGAATGGTGGGTTGGGAAGAAGCTCAGCATGGGGACAAAGTCAGTAAAGAAACCGTTATTTATTCTTGGTTGAGTGAAGAAGCGGCGCTGAAATGTGCTAAGCAAGGGTTTGATGTTGTTTTACAACCAGCTCAACATACCTATCTCGATATGGCACAAGATTACGCGCCAGAAGAACCCGGTGTCGACTGGGCAAATGTTCTGCCACTAGAGCAAGCTTACCGCTATGAGCCACTGGCTGAAATTCCTGATAGCGACCCAATAAAGAAACGCATACTCGGTATTCAATGTGCACTTTGGTGTGAAATTGTCACCACTCAAGAACGCATGGATTACATGATATTCCCACGTTTAACCGCTATGGCTGAAGCGTGTTGGACCAACAAACCTCAACGAGATTGGAATAATTATCTAACCCGGTTAAAAGGGCAATTACCCTTGCTTAATAAGCACGGCATTCAATATTGCTCACCGTGGAAAAAAGACTAAATCGATGAGTCACCATGACTCTTAACCACTTTCACTAGCATGATGTTTAGCTGTTAAGTTTACAGCTTATATAAAAGGATAGAACCATGAAATACGGCTATTTCGATAATGAGAATCGTGAATACGTCATCACTAGACCTGACGTTCCAGCACCTTGGACTAACTACCTAGGTACTGAAAAATTCTGTACTGTTATTTCACACAATGCAGGCGGTTACTCATTCTACAACTCACCGGAATACAACCGAGTCACTAAGTTTAGACCCAATGCATCGTTTGATCGCCCGGGGCACTATGTTTACCTTCGTGATGATGAAACGGGTGATTACTGGTCAATTTCATGGCAGCCTGTTGCTAAAAGCCTAGACGAAGCGAACTACGAGGTTCGTCATGGTCTTTCTTACTCTAAATTCAAGTGTGAATACAACGGCATTACTGCTGAGAAAACGCTCTTTGTACCTAAAGGCGAAGACGCAGAGGTTTGGGATGTGGTGATTAAAAACACGTCTGACAAGCCACGTACCATCAGCGCGTTCTCGTTTGTTGAGTTCTCATTTAGCCATATTCAATCGGATAACCAAAACCACCAGATGTCTCTTTACTCTGCTGGGACTGCATATAAAGATGGCGTTCTAGAATACGATCTGTATTACAACACCAACGACTTTGAAGGCTTCTACTACCTTGCTTCGACCTTTGACCCAGATTCATACGATGGCCAACGCGATAGCTTCTTAGGTCTTTACCGTGATGAAGCGAACCCGATTGCTGTAGAAAACGGTCGATGCTCAAACAGTGCTCAAACTTGTTACAACCACTGTGGCTCGTTACATAAGCAGTTTACGATTCAACCAGGCGAAGAAGTTCGTTTTGCTTACATCCTGGGTATTGGTAAAGGCAATGGCGATCGTCTACGTGAAAAATACCAAGACGTTGCCAATGTTGATGCGGCTTTCGCTGGTATTAAAGATCACTGGAATGAACGCTGTGAAAAATTCCAAGTTAAATCGCCAAATGAAGGCCTAGATACCATGATCAACGCTTGGACCCTATACCAAGCTGAAACATGTGTCGTCTGGTCTCGCTTTGCTTCATTTATTGAAGTAGGCGGGCGTACAGGTCTTGGTTACCGTGATACCGCGCAAGATGCGATTTCGGTGCCTCATGCTAACCCAGAAATGACGCGTAAGCGCTTGGTTGATCTATTACGCGGTCAAGTCAAAGCGGGCTACGGTCTACATCTGTTTGATCCAGATTGGTTCGATCCTGAGAAAGCCGATGTTGAACCATCAAAATCACCTACGGTCGTTCCTACGCCATCAGACGATGACAAGATCCACGGGATTGATGACACCTGCTCTGATGATCACCTGTGGATCGTTCCAACGATTTGTAAGTATGTAATGGAAACCGGCGAAGAGAGCTTCTTTGACGAAGTGATTCCATACGCAGATGGCGGCGAAGCAACCGTTTATGAGCATATGAAAGCAGCGCTTGATTTCTCTGCGGAATACGTGGGTCAAACAGGTATCTGTAAAGGTCTGCGCGCAGACTGGAATGACTGCTTGAACTTAGGTGGTGGCGAGTCGTCAATGGTTTCGTTCCTACATTTCTGGGCACTGCAAGAGTTCCTCGATTTAGCAAAATACCGTAGTAACGATGCTGACGTGGCTAAATACACCGAAATGGCTGCGAACGTACGTGAAGCCTGTGAAACTCACTTATGGGATGACGAAGGTGGCTGGTACATTCGTGGTTTGACTAAGAACGGTGAGAAGATCGGTACTGCTCAGCAGACTGAAGGTCGCATTCACCTTGAATCAAATACCCTTGCGGTATTATCTGGTGCGGTGTCTCAAGAGCGTGGTGAAAAAGCCATGGACGCGGTTGATGAGAACCTATATTCAGAGTATGGCTTGCACCTAAACGCACCTTCGTTCGCAACACCAAACGACGACATCGGTTTTGTCACACGCGTTTACCAAGGCGTTAAAGAGAACGGTGCTATCTTCTCTCACCCTAACCCATGGGCATGGGTTGCAGAAGCGAAGCTAGGTCGTGGTGACCGTGCAATGAAGTTTTACGATGCACTTAACCCATACAACCAAAACGACATGATCGATAAGCGTATCGCAGAACCTTACTCATACGTTCAGTTTATCATGGGACGCGATCACCAAGATCACGGTCGAGCGAATCACCCTTGGCTAACGGGTACTTCTGGCTGGGCTTACTTCGCAGTGACCAACTTTATTCTCGGTGTTCGTGTGGGCTATGAGGGTCTGACTGTTGATCCATGTATTCCAACTGACTGGCCTGGATTTGAAGTGACTCGCCAATGGCGCGGTGCAACCTACAACATCAAAGTTGAAAACCCGAGCTCAGTAAGCAAAGGGGTTAAGTCAATGACACTTAACGGTCAACCTGTTGAAGGTGCAATCCCAGTTCAAGCAGATGGCAGTGTTAACGACGTTATCGTCACTCTTGGCTAATCGCTAGATTCACTCTCGTGACTGATCATCACCTGCCTCCAATACTAGAGGCAGGTATGTTCAGAATCTAAAAGGATTCAATCATGATCAAATTTGGTACTGGTGGCTGGCGCGCATTTATTGGCGAAGAGTTTACCAAAGACAACGTTCGTCTCGTTGCACAAGCACTGTCAAATATCATTAATAACGAACAGGTCGCAGACAAAGGGTTCATCGTCGGCTATGACCGTCGTTTTCTTTCGGATAAAGCCGGTCGTTGGTTTGCTGAAGTATTAGCAGCGAACAATATTCCAGTCAGCTTTATCGATAAATTTGTCCCAACCCCTATCGTTATGTTCCAAGCGAAAGAAATCGGCTGTGCTTATTCAGCCTGTATCACGGCATCGCATAACCCCGCAGATTACAACGGCATCAAAATCTTCATTGAAGGTGGACGAGACGCGGATGAGATCATCACTCAGAAAGTTGAAGACCAAATCAGCCAACTGACTCTAGCTGATGTGAAGTCGGTCGATTTTGAACAAGCTCTGAATGATAAGTCTGTGGTCATTATCAACCCAATGAATGCATTTGTTGATTCAATTATTAATTTTATTGATATTGAAGCGATAAAAAAAGCCAACCTACGCGTGCTCATTGACCCGATGTTTGGTGTGGCTAAAAACGCACTTCAAACGGTGCTTATTAATGGTCGCTGTGATGTAGACGTTATCAATGATGGTAAGAACCCGGATTTTGGTGGGTTAATGCCTTCGCCGAATGCGGCAACACTCTATCGTCTGAAACATTTGGTGGCCGCTGAAGGCTACGACATTGGTATTGGTACCGATGGCGATGCCGATAGACTGGGCATCATCGATGAAAAAGGTCACTTCATCCACCCTAATGAAGTTCTTATCCTGCTTTATTACTACTTACTTGAGTACAAGGGCTGGAAAGGCTCTGTGGTTCGCAACATCGCAACGACTCACATTCTGGATAAAATTGCGGCAGACCACGGAGAGAAAAGCTTTGAGGTTCCTGTCGGCTTTAAGCATATTAGCTCACAGATGGAAGCGGATGACTCTTTGATTGGTGGTGAAAGCTCAGGTGGCTTGACCATTCGAGGTCACATTCTTGGTAAAGATGGCGTGTTTGCATCGAGTTTATTAGTTGAAATGATCTCAGTGACAGGCAAGAAATTGTCAGAAATGCTTGATGAGATCTACGGCAAATACGGATACGCCTACACGGCCGAGGGCGACTGTACATTCAAGGCGTCTGAAAAAGAAGCGCTTTACAACAAAATATACGTTGAAAAGCAGCTGCCAAAATTCGAATACGAGATTGAAAAAGTGAGCTATGACGATGGTGCCAAAGTCTACTTTAAAAACGGCGGCTGGGTCATTGCTCGTTTTTCAGGCACAGAGCCTTTATTAAGAATTTTTGCAGAAATGCAAGACAAAGACACTGCAGAACGTGTTCTTCAACAGGTGAAAGAGTTTCTATCACTTTAATGATGTAAACACTTTTACCTACTTAACGCTCAAATTGAGCACCCTATAGGTGAAGAACACATTTGCCCGGCGAAAGCCGGGCTTTTTTTGTCGATTTCCATAATGTAGTAACCGACTACTACCACAAAATGTAAATAAATTGTTAATTTAAATCTTCATTCAACTCAATATGGAAATTTGAACATGGCACGTATACTCATTTTAGCTGGTGATTTTGTAGAGGACTATGAACTAATGGTCCCTTTTCAAGCGTTAGGTATGGTTGGGCACACCGTCAGTGTTGTTTGCCCTGATAAACGAGTTGGCGACACGATTAAAACGGCCATCCATGATTTTGAAGGGGATCAAACCTATACTGAAAAACCAGGCCACTTGTTTACACTCAATGCGAATTACGACGGTGCTTCCTCATCACAATTCGATGCGTTAGTACTCCCGGGAGGAAGAGCCCCAGAATATTTACGCATGAATGCGAGTGTGATTGAACTTATCCAAGCGTTCGCCAATGAGAAAAAACCAATCGCTTCCATATGTCACGGCGCCCAATTACTCAGCGCCGCCAACATCATTCAAGGTAAATCTATCTCTGCATATCCTGCCTGTGCTCCTGAAGTTGAACTTGCTGGTGCTCACTACGCGGATATCCCAATGGATCAGGCTGTTACTGATGGTATATTTGTCACTGCACCAGCATGGCCAGCTCATCCTGCTTGGCTGGCACAATTGAATCAACAGTTGCTTTAGACTAAAGATGTAGTGATTTGTCTGGAGAAACCATTAAGCTGATACGGTGCCATTATCGGAGGAGAACAAAATGTGTGAGATATATTCGGGTGCAGAAGACACGCTCTTTGAACTAAAATCTCGTTCTGTTCGAATCGACGGTGTCGTTACCAGCATCAGGCTTGAAGCTGTATTTTGGAAAGTGATCGAAGATATCGCCGGAGAATCTGATATCTCGGTGGCTGAATTCCTAACCCGAATATACCGTGAGGTTATTCAGAGAAGAGGTGAACTTGGTAACTTCACCTCTTTGCTAAGAGTCGCCTGCACAACGTACCTCAATGGCGGTAAGAGAATTCGCTTATAAGCCAAGGGATATATTTCGTTAAAACGCTAAAATGCCTTCATCATGCAATGCGACGGTGACAGGCTGCCCAATCGAAAGCGCCTGAACCGAGCTTGCTAGCAACTTGTTGCCTTTCACTTCAACGACATAACGGCAATGATCACCCATAAAGTGCTGCTCTAGGACTCTCACATCACTCTCTTCAGCCGCTTCAATTTGAACATGCTGAGGACGCAGCAATAGTTCGCAATCACTACCTACATCAATCGTATGCCTTGCTGTTGCCGCAACCACACCGAGCGCCGATTCAAACTCGCCTTTAGACAAGCGCACCGCAGGTAAGTAGCTTCCACCACCTAGGAAATCAGCCACAAATTTGCTTGATGGGTGGTAGTACAGTTCGGTGGCAGTTCCATACTGCTCAATAATCCCATGATTCATAACCGCCATCTTATCGGAAAAAGCAAACGCTTCCTCCCGACTGTGAGTGACAAAAATGGCCGTCACACCTTGGGATTTAAAAATACGTCTAATTTCAGCGATCAACTCATGACGAACCTGAGTGTCAATATTAGAAAAGGGTTCATCCAGTAAAAGTAAATCGGGTTTGTAAGCTAACGTACGAGCGATCGCAACGCGTTGTTGTTGCCCACCAGAAAGCTGATGAGGAAAGCGATCTTCGTATCCAGCTAAGTGAACAAGATCCAGCATCTCTTTTACTTTCTGAACTTTGTCATGCTTAGATTGGTCTCTCAGCCCAAAGCCAACATTTTCACTCACGGTTAAATGAGGAAATAGCGCATAATCCTGGAAAATCATTCCAATATTACGCTGCTCCGGTGGCAGCCAATTCTTACCATCATCAATGGTCATGCAGTTCAGGCTCATTTCACCTGAACTTAAAGGCAACAAACCCGCGATCGCTTTTAGTAGTGTGGTTTTGCCACAACCGCTCGCCCCTAGTAAACAGACGATTTCACCTTGCTTCACTTCTAAAGATAATTGCTCAAGCACTGTTTGAGTATCGTACTTACACGTTAAATTTTGAATCGACAACGCACAACTCATCAGTGTGTTTTCTCCAACGAACGATTGACAATAACAAGGGGAATAAGCCCCACAAGGACTAACAATACAGCAGGCATTGCTGCTAGTTCTAAATGCTCATCTGAAGCGTAGTTATAGACATAAGTTGCCAACGTTTCAAAATTGAACGGCCTCAACAATATTGCAGCATTGAGTTCTTTCATTGATTCAATAAACACTAATAGACCGGCAATTAAAGCCCCACGACGCACCAATGGAAAATGCACGCGCCATAACATCTTATTGGAGTTGCAGCCCATTGTTCTCGCCGCCATGTCTAATGAGGGTGGGATTTTGCTTAAGCTGCTCTCTACACTGCCAATAGCGACCGCAGAAAAGCGAACGACCAGCGCTGCAATCAAAGCAAACATCGATCCTGAGAAAACCAACCCAGGGCGCTGCCACTCCATCAATCGAGCAATGTCGTTCACAAAGTGGTCCATAAAGAGCACAGGTACAAGAACCCCAATGGCTAATACCGTTCCTGGAACCGCATACCCCATAGAGGATAAACGCATACACGCAAGACTGCCACGACCAGGATTGACTCGATGAGAAAAGTTGACGATCAAAGCAATACAGACACCTAAAATGGCGGCAATCACTGATACTTGTAAACTGTTGATCGCGTACTCTCTGAATTCTGAACTCCAGCTTTGCTCAAAGTATTTAAACGCATAAATACATAGCTGCAATAGCGGTAAAATAAAAGCAACAGACACGAGTCCCCAGCACCAACTTAGCGCCGCCCATTTCTTCCACCCGCTTAACTGGTAGCGTATGTCTTCTCGGCTACTGAATTGATTTTGGAATAACTTCTGCTTTCTCCGGCTATAACGCTCGGTGCTCAAGAGTAAAATTACCATCACGAGCATTAATGCTGAAATTTTTGCAGCGGCATTCAGGTTTGAATACCCTAACCACGTGTCATAAACAGCGGTGGTTAACGTGCTAACTGCGAAGTAGTTTACCGTTCCAAAGTCACCAATGGTTTCCATCGCAACTAACGATAAACCCACCGCTATTGAAGGGCGAACAAGAGGTAAAGAAATGCGTTTAAAGCTTTCCCAAGGTGTGCACTTTAGCAGTCTCGCCGATTGAAGCAGAGAGGCGTTTTGCTCCATAAATGCAGCGCGACACAACAGATAAACGTATGGGTACAACACCAAGGAAAGCACAACCGTTGCACCCGTTAAGGTACGAATATCAGGAAACCAGTATTCACCAGGTCCCCACCCTGTTAGGTTTCTCAGTAAGATCTGAATAGGTCCAGCAAAATCAAACCAGTCAGTGAAAATATATCCAATAATATAACCAGGCATGGCTAAGGGAAGCACTAAGGCCCACTGTAAAATGCCTTCACTAGGTAAACGACACATAGCCATAAACCATGCACTCGGAATACCAAGGAGCAAAGACAGTAGCATCACGCCAAACGTCAGTACCACCGTATTGTAAATATACGTAGGCATAACCGTCGACATCAGATGTGAAAAAACCTCATCGGTGTCACCCATTGAGGTATAGAAGATCGCTAAGATCGGCAAAACCAGTAGCAGGGCCAAGCCTGCACTACTGGTTTTCCATAAAGTATTTTTTTCGTTCATTGCCTAACTACAACAAGGATGTATGAAATATAAACGCAATTACAAATACATCTCATATCCTTTTAAAAAACAGGGGTACTTTATACCCCTACTCTTTATCAAAGGTCAAATTTGACTTCATCTAACAGTCGAATTGCGGCTGAATGATAAGTGGCAATATCGTCTAAAGAAACATCATCAGACTTAAAATCGCCCCAAGAAGCTACCAGTTCAGAACGCTTAACGCCCGCTTTAACTGGGTACTCATAGTTCACTTCAGCGTACATGCTTTGCGCTTTATCACCACTTAAAAACTCCATTAGTTTCTTAGCGTTATCTTTATTTGGTGAGAATTTAGCCATCGCCATGCCAGAGATATTAACATGTGTACCTTCGGCTTTTTGGTTCGGGAAGTTAATGTAAACAGAGTCAGCCCATGCTTTTTGCTCTTTATCATTAACCATCTTACCTAGGTAGTAACTGTTACCAAGTGCAACATCACATAAACCTTCTTTAATCGCTTTCACTTGTGCGCGATCGTTACCTTGAGGCTTACGCGCTAGGTTTGCTTTCACGCCTTCAAGCCATTCTTTGGTTTCAGCTTCACCGTGGTGTGCAATCATTGAAGAAACAAGAGAAACATTGTATGGGTGCTTACCACTACGAGTACAGATTTTACCCTTAAACTCAGGTTTTGCTAGATCAGCGTAAGTAAAGTCATCACCTAAACGACCAACACGGTCACGAGATGAGTATACTGAACGTGTACGAGTTGTTAGTGCAAACCATTCGTTTTCAGCATCTTGATACTGAGCTGGAATATTTGATTCTAAGACTGTGCTATCAACCGCTTGAACCAAGTCTTTATTCGTTAACTCAGCGAGACGACTAATATCAACCGTTAGAATAACATCAGCGGGGCTTAGGTCGCCTTCACGTGCTAGTGTTTCTGCCAGACCTTTTTTAGCAAACTTTACGTTTACTTTGATTCCAGTCTCTTTTGTAAACTCATTAAACATTGGCTCAACCAAGAAAGGTTGACGGTAGGAGTATACGTTAACTTCTTCAGCGGCCATTGCTGTTGGGGCTAGAACGCTGCAAGCAAGTGCAGAAAGAGTAAGCAGTTTTTTCATTAGTTCAATCCTTTACATCGTAATGATAATGTTTATCAGTTGCATTATTATATGCATGAATGCATTTATTACAATAATATTAGTTAAAAAAAACCGATATTCGTAAAAGTTTTTTCTCTCTTGTTTTGTAACAATTTTCTTCATAAATTTAATGACATAAAACCACATGAATGATAAGTCACATTAGGCGCTTTTCTTTGATACAAAAAAACCTGCCAACAAATGACAGGTTTCGCTTCACCGATAAGTCGATTATTTAAGGTTGACTATTTTACCGTTACAAATTCAGGGTAAGCGCCAACACCACAATCATGCATATCCATGCCTTCTAGTTCTTCGTCTTCAGTAACACGAATACCCATTGTTGCTTTCAACACACCCCAAACCACTAGGCTTGCACCGAATACCCACGCAAAGATTACAGCAGCGCCAAACAGTTGAGCACCAAATGTCGCATCACCATTACTCAGTGGCACAACCATCAGGCCAAAGAAACCACACACACCGTGTACTGAAATAGCACCAACTGGATCGTCAATCTTCATTTTGTCTAATGCGATGATACTAAACACAACCAATGCACCTGATACACAACCAATCGCGACTGAATATAAAGGTGATGGAGATAGTGGGTCAGCAGTAATCGCTACCAAACCGGCTAACGCACCGTTAAGGATCATCGTCAAGTCTGCTTTACCCCATGTCGTCTTACACACCAGTAAGGCAGCAATGGCACCAGCGGCAGCAGCAGCATTAGTGTTTAGGAAGATTTGACCAACTGCTGTCGCATTTTCAAAATCGGAAAGCATCAGTTGTGAGCCACCGTTGAAGCCGAACCAACCAAACCAAAGGATGAACGTACCCAGTGTTGCCAGTGGTAAGTTTGAACCTTGAATTGGGTAAATTTCACCTTTTTTACCGTACTTACCTTTACGAGCACCCAGTAACAATACACCCGCTAGTGCTGCAGCAGCACCTGCCATATGTACAATACCTGAACCTGCGAAGTCGCTAAAGCCTGCTTCAGAAAGGAAACCACCACCCCATGTCCAGTAACCTTCCATTGGATAGATAAAGGCCGTTAATACAACAGAGAAGATGAGGAAAGACCAAAGCTTCATGCGCTCAGCCACGGCACCAGATACCACTGACATCGCCGTTGCAACGAATACAACTTGGAAGAAGAAATCCGATTCTAAAGAGTGGTCAGCGCCTTCACCCTGAGTACCAATTAGCGTACCAAATGAAGGTAACCAACCACCTTCACCGTTATCTACATACATAATGTTGTAGCCAACGACTAAAAACGTCGTACAAGCAATGGCGTACAAACAAATGTTCTTCGTTAAAATTTCTGTCGTGTTCTTTGAACGAACCAGACCCGCTTCTAACATTGCAAAACCCGCTGCCATCCACATAACCAGTGCGCCAGAAATGAGGAAGAAAAAAGTGTCCAGTGCGTAACGTAGTTCTGTTACCGTTGTTAATAAATCCATGATATTACTCTCCAGTCCTTGAGATCATTAAAGTGCTTCTGCGTCCATTTCACCAGTGCGGATACGAACTGCTTGGCTTAAGTCATACACAAATATTTTTCCATCACCAATTTTTCCAGTTTGAGCAGCCTTAGTGATGGCTTCAATTACGCGGTCTACATTTTCTGCTTGAGTGGCTATTTCAAGTTTGACCTTAGGTAAAAAATCAACTTGATATTCCGCGCCTCGATATAATTCTGTATGTCCCTTTTGACGGCCAAAGCCCTTCACTTCCGATACTGTCATTCCCTCGATACCTACATCAGCCAGAGCTTCACGTACATCATCAAGTTTGAATGGTTTGATTATTGCGTTAATTAGTTTCATCGTACCCTCTCTAAGTCATTAATCCTTTAACTGTTGATTCTTATAATCCAAAGTACGTGCCAACTATTTAACCCATTGTTTTTAAAGAACTAGATCCAATTTAGAGTCTTTAAACCAAAAATGGCGCACCATACTGGTGCGCCATTTTCACAATAACAATGCATTAACATATCAATTCACCACTACGGTGCAAATGCCAGAATTCGTTTCATTCTGATGCTTAAAAACCCAAAAAATCAATCCAACGCTCAATTAAGATCTCGAAATCATCGATACCACATCCCGCAGTACTTTCACTATTATAAAAGTGATATTCACTCTCTTCGTCCAATTCATCCCCATGACTTAAAACATTTTCTTGAATGAGCACTTCGTCTTCTAAAATGGTCATAGAGATCTCATGGCCAAGTAACTTATGTTCTTTGGAGGGTAATGCTTTAGATTGAGCAATTAGCTGCTCAACGTTTTCTATTTTTTCTCGCGAACGGCCAATCTCATCTTGTAACCAACGACCGACTATTTCATGCCCCATACTGCATTTAACATAGTACTCACCCATTAATGTATTGCGTGTGAACTCAAATTCCATACAAACTCCGATAAATTGGTGGGCTAAGAATGGCGCAGAGTATATAGAGAGAATGGGAAACTCTCTAGGGCTATCATATTGTGAGCCATAAAAAGAATGTTTCTGATAATAAAAAAGCACTTACGAAATTCGCAAGTGCTTTGAATGTATCATGAGTAAATAAGCGTTAATTAATCACGCTTATCAATGAGCATTAAGCAGGCTCTTGGAAAATAACCGTGTCTGCTTTTTCAGTGTACTGACCCATTTTATGGAAGTTCAAGTAACGATAAGTGTCTGCCGCTGTGGCATCGATCTTCTGAGCGAACTCTAAGTACTCTTCTTTTGTTGGGATACGACCAAGAATCGCACCAACCGCTGAAAGCTCTGCCGAAGCAAGGTAAACATTAGCGCCATTACCTAAACGGTTAGGGAAGTTACGCGTTGATGTAGACATCACTGTAGACTTGTCTGCAACACGTGCCTGGTTACCCATACACAGTGAACAACCCGGAGTTTCAATACGAACCCCAGCTCGGCCGAAGATGCCATAGTAGCCTTCTTCAGTCAGTTGATCTTTGTCCATCTTCGTTGGTGGTGCAACCCATAAACGGGTATTCAAAGAGCCATTAAACTCTTCTAGCATCTTACCCGCCGCTCGGAAGTGACCGATGTTCGTCATACACGATCCGATAAACACTTCTTGAATTTCTGTGCCTTGAACATCAGACAGCAGACGAGCATCATCAGGATCGTTCGGTGCACACAAGATTGGTTGGTCAATTTCAGCCAGGTCAATCTCGATAACATGCGCATATTCAGCATCAGAATCCGCAGTCAGCAATTCAGGGTTAGCTAACCACTCTTGCATCGCCTTAATACGGCGCTCAATCGTGCGTACGTCACCGTAACCTTCGGCGATCATCCACTTAAGCATGGTGATGTTCGAGTTTAAGTACTCTTCGATAGATTCCTGAGAAAGCTTAACCGTACAACCTGCCGCAGAACGCTCCGCTGATGCATCTGACAGCTCAAACGCTTGCTCTACAGATAAGTGCTCAACACCTTCAATTTCTAGTACGCGACCAGAGAATTCATTGATTTTACCCGCTTTTTCTACCGTCAATAGACCTTGCTTGATGCCGTAATATGGGATCGCATGTACGAGATCACGCAGTGTAATGCCCGGTTGCATTTCACCTTTAAAGCGAACCAAAATTGATTCAGGCATATCAAGTGGCATAACACCCGTTGCTGCCGCAAAGGCAACAAGGCCAGAGCCTGCTGGGAATGAAATACCAAGAGGGAAACGGGTATGCGAGTCACCACCGGTACCTACGGTATCAGGAAGAAGCATACGGTTTAGCCACGAGTGAATAACACCATCACCCGGACGTAACGATACACCAGCACGGTTCATGATGAAATCAGGAAGCGTATGGTGAGTGTTTACATCGACCGGTTTAGGGTATGCAGAGGTATGACAGAAAGACTGCATAACAAGGTCTGCAGAGAAACCAAGACAAGCCAGATCTTTTAGCTCATCACGCGTCATAGGGCCGGTTGTATCTTGAGATCCGACCGTCGTCATCTTAGGTTCGCAGTATTGACCTGCACGCACACCTTCAACGCCACATGCTTTACCAACCATCTTCTGAGCTAATGTGTAGCCTTTATCAGAAGCAGAAGGATCAATCGGTTTAGCAAACAGATCTGTCTCTTCAAGACCAAGAGAAGTACGAGCACGGCTCGTTAGACCACGACCGATAATCAGTGGAATACGACCACCAGCACGAACTTCATCTAACAGTACCTTGCCAAGCTCAAAGCTAGAAATCTCTGCACCGTCTTTACGCACAACGCCTTCATAAGGGAAGATATCAATCACATCACCCATATTCATGTCTTGTACATTCAATTCAATCGGCAGTGCACCTGAATCTTCCATTGTGTTGTAGAAGATAGGCGCAATCTTACCGCCTAAACAAACACCACCAGTGCGCTTATTTGGTACGTAAGGGATGTCTTCACCCATAAACCACAGCACAGAGTTGGTTGCAGACTTACGAGACGAACCCGTACCAACAACATCACCTACATAAGCCAGTGGAATACCATCTTTCTGAAGTTCTTCGATTTGCTTGATTGGGCCA
Source organism: Vibrio genomosp. F10 str. 9ZD137 (assembly GCF_049974785.1). Taxonomy (NCBI): domain Bacteria; kingdom Pseudomonadati; phylum Pseudomonadota; class Gammaproteobacteria; order Vibrionales; family Vibrionaceae; genus Vibrio; species Vibrio genomosp. F10. Next base: position 6,499 of record NZ_JBNGCJ010000820.1, on the reverse strand, counting down.
ACACTGCCTTGTTCGTCAGGAGTGATGCCTTCACGTTCCATTTTTAACATTGCTTTTGCATGCACTGGGATATCAGGGCGAGACCAAGCGTCAGGTGCTGGAGATAAGTCATCGGTGTTGGTTTCACCAGTGACTTTGAATACTTTAACGGTGATTTTTTCCGCTACTTTGTCTTTAGCTGTAAACCATTCAGCATCAGCCCAAGATTGAAGCACTTGCTGCGCAGATGCATTACCTGCTTGCGCTTTTTCTTCTACATCGTAGAACGCGTCGAACATCAATAGAGTGTGAGACAGGGCTTTAACCGCGATAGGTGCCAACTCTGCATCGTCAAGAAGGGACACTAACGATTCGATGTTATAGCCACCTTGCATTGTACCAAGGAGCTCAGCCGCTTTTGCTCGGCTTACTACAGGGGATTCGACTTCGCCTTTTGTTACGGCGGTTAGAAAACCAGCTTTTACATAAGCGGCTTCATCAACGCCTGGGGGAATTCTGTTTTCTAATAGGTCAAGAATGAACTCTTCTTCACCTTGGGGCGGATTTTTAAGAAGTTCAACTAGGCCAGCAACCTGTTCGGCATTTAATGGTCTAGGAACAACTCCTTCGGCAGCACGCTCTGCGACGTGTTTACGGTAGGCTTCAAGCACGACTTTTTTCCTCTCATTGCGGTTCCTCCATTTATTATCACTTATCTATTTAGATCGATGATGGAGTGAACATCCTTGGAAACTTGGCTCTCCATTGCCAATTCAGCTGTTTATCTATGTACATAATGATGATGTAGAAGATAAACAAGCAGCGCCAGAGAGGCCAAACTGTGGGCGGTAGAATAGCAAATTTAACTTAAAATTAAAATCTTATCATTTTGACCAACATAGCAAGTTAAGACTAAAGTTGGACGATTTTAAGAAATTAACTTCGCATATTTGCTACTTAAATGTGGTTCCAATAATTAAATATACGGAATTGAATTGTTCTTCTGTGAACCCATAACCAAACATAATAGGTCCAATGGGGGAGTCAACGCCAACAAAGACAGAAGCCGCTTGATACAACGGCGCATCTTGAATCTTAATATTAGGATCAGACCATACCCCACCATACTCAATGGAGCTACCCACATAAAATGGAGAGCTAAACAAACCAAAATCATTATCAAACCAACGATATCGATAGACTAAACTGGTGAAAGCGATATTTTGCCCAATCAAACTGTCTCTTGGGATGCCAGACAGCTTGAGAAAGCCTCCAATTTCTTTCGGATCGACAGGCAACACCATATTTTGACTCTTGGTTAACCCCAGATCCATATTCGCGACTAAAGTATGACGATCATAGGTATAAGCCCCTATGAATTTTGCACGAATTTCGTCAACAGTATCTTCTGCGTGGTTAGCAGAACTAGCAAAACACCGCTCTTGCCCTCTTACTTCATCTTGCGAGATCCAATACTCAATATCCGCATAGATACCAGAGCGAGGCAGACTAAAATCATCTAACGTATCATAGCGATAACCCGTAAAAACACCTTGGCGGGTAAAGCTAAAATCACCGCATGACGGCAAGGTTGATAATTCGGCATAGCCTTGTATGTAGCGTAAGCCTAACTTAAGCTCTCGCCACAAGGCTTCTTGATACCCGATAGCCAGCTCTCCTGTCCATTCCCGATAAGTTACGGGCAGGTAGTTTTCGGATGCGCTTAACGTTGGATTATTAATCCCATTGCTTGGCATATTACGCTTGTCGTTGCTGTAACTCCCCCCTAACGTTGTAAAGACTCGCTGGCTAGACATAAACGGCGAATACAGTTCAGCGCCTATCAGTTTATCCGTACCCATTTCAAGGTTGAGCAACAGTTCTGCTCCATCAGAGTTAAGATTGGTAAAGTTACTCGACACCCCTAAGGAATACTGACTATCGGTAGTGAAGTCATCCTCTAAGAAAAAGCGAAAATTAACGTAATTTGGCCCCCAACTTTTCGAATTGACATCCATCACCAATAGATCGTTACCGAATTCATCTTTTTCGTATTGATAAGTAATTAATTCAAACCGATCTAACGCGTAAAGGTCTTGAACACTCTGCTCAAGTTCTTCCGTACTTAACGCTTTTCCTTCTTCTAAACCAAGGCGCGAACGCAATAGCTCATCGCTGTAATGGGTATTATTGTTGATGACGATGTGCTCGACAGAAATTTCATCTCCATACGGTAATTTTTTACGCGCTGTTTGTTTCTTTTCGATGTAGGCTTGATATTCGCTGCTTGATAAGGCTAGGTGGGACAGCATTGACGATTTCTCCATCGCCGCTTTATATCCCTCTTTGTACGCGCCCGGCATTTTATCAAATTCCGTTGTTTGCATTTTACCCACGTCAGGCTGAAGAAGGATGTCTTTATCGGTCAACGTTTTTTGCTGAGAAAGAGTACTCCGTCGTACTAAGTAATTTGAGAGTTGATCTGCCACGGTTAAAAATGAACTGAAATCCTCTTCATTTAAATAGTCACTGCTAATATCAATGGCGATCACAATGTCGCCGCCAAGCTCTCTAGCTACATCAACAGGCATGTTATTGGTCACACCGCCATCCACCAGCAACTTACCATCAATTTCATAAGGAGGAAGAACGCCAGGCACAGACATGCTGGCCATCATCGCATCAACCAGATACCCCTCACCAATGATAACCGGCTTCAAATCGATAATGTCAGTCGCGACCGAACGGTAAGGAATAACAAGGTCATCGAACGACTCTAACTTAGGTAAGTTACCCGATGTTTCTCGCAAAATACGCAGCATATTTTGCCCTTGAACCACACCTTTCGGCGCTCTAAGCTCCCCCCAACGTAGGCCAAGATCGGTATTTATTTGATAACGATCTTCATATTCTTTGTCACGGATACGTCTTTGGCTTCGATCAACCCGATCTCGATAGCCCGTATTCCAATCAACCGAATAAATTAAGCTCTCAATTTCATTGGCACTCATTCCAGAAGCATACAACCCACCGACATACGCCCCCATGCTGGTGCCAGTAATGATATCAACAGGAATTCTAAGCTCTTCAAGCGCTTTTAATGCACCAATGTGAGCCGCACCTTTCGCACCTCCACCCGCTAAGACAAGTGCGATTTTAGGTCGTTCATGCTGTTTATCACTATCAATACGTGCCGCTTCATCCGCCCATGAAAGCGGCCCTACGAAACACACGAATAGAACTGAAAATCGAACAAAGTATCGCACTACACTAATCCTTTAATTACTGGTGAGAGCTTGAACTGGAAACAGAGACGGCTAAAGTGATGTTACTCGATTAAGCTACCATGTGAATATCTTTTTCAACCATCCCGCAGGTTTGCTTCCACAATTTTGCTTGATGATTCCTTTGGGATCCCACATGGGTAATTTAAAGTCACTATTGCACTCAATCTCTAATGCCCCCTGTGGCGTTTTATTAAAACCAATCGTACTGATTTCTTGGGGCCAGGGTAAGACGAGACGCTCAGGAATACGGTTCGTTAAATACTCCGAGTACACTCGCAGCGCCCCACTTGAACCAGTCAGTTTTGTTGGTTGATTATCATCTCGACCCAGCCAAATCGCCGTCACTTCTCGGCCATCAACCCCAACAAACCAGCTATCGCGAGTATCGTTACTGGTTCCTGTTTTTCCAGCCAACGCAGCCCAAGAAAACGGCCCATGCAAATACCGCCCTGTGCCTTCAACAACGGCCAACTTCATGGCATAAGTAGTGAGCCACGCCGCTTGCTGAGACACTCTTTGCTGAACCCTTGGAATCGATTCATAAAGTACGTTTCCTTCCTGATCTAACACCGATCTCAGTGCTGATAATTGCGCTTTTTTACCAGAGTTTGTCAAGGTTTGGTACATTTGCGCCACTTGAAAAGGCGTCAACGTAAACGACCCTAAGAACATCGATGGAACGGGGCGAATTTCAGAGCGGTCGACCCCCAGTTTTTCTAGTGTATCCATGACGGCTGGAATACCGAGTTTCATCCCTAATTGAACCGTAGGAACATTGAGAGACTTAGACAGCGCTTCATACAGTGGTACTTCACCTCTAAATTGGCGATCATAGTTTCTCGGTGACCAGACATTGCCTTTACTGCCTTTTAAGCTGATGGGCTTGTCTTGAAGCGTTGTGGCTAGATTGTATTGTTCAGGCGCTTCTAAAGCCGTTAGATACACAGCTGGCTTAGCCAATGAACCAATTTGACGGCTGGCATTCAGTGCGCGATTAAAACCATCGTAACCCGTTCGCTTCCCCCCCACCATGGCTCGAATTTCTCCGCTATGACGATCGACCGCGACGGCCGCGCCTTCTAAAGAATTTCCGGCTTTTTTAGCCAGTTCAGGGATTTTGGTTGCTATCGCTTTTTCCAGTTCTTTCTGAGACACAGGATCGAGTGATGTAAATACCCGTAAGCCCATTTGAGACTGAAATGCACTGCCCACTTTTTCTTTAAGCTCAATATTAACCTGTTGGAAGTACGCAGGCTGACGACTCGCAATTCTAGGGTTATCTTGAATATCTAACGGTCGACTGGCCGCCTGATCGTATTGCTGTGCGGTTAAAATATCCTGTTGCATCATCAATCTCAGCACTAAATCTCGGCGCGTTTTTGCTCGTTCGGGATGGCGGATAGGATTGTAATACGACGGACCTTTTACCATACCAACCAACAGTGCCAGTTGATCGATTCTTAATTCATCAATGGGTTGACCAAAATAAAGACGAGAAGCAAGGCCAAATCCATGTATCGCTTCACCGCCACTTTGCCCAAGGTACACCTCGTTCAGGTACGCTTCTAAAATGCGATCTTTGCTGTAGCGATAATCTAAAATCAGCGCGATATACGCTTCTCTCACTTTACGCCATAAGGTTCTGTCGCTCGATAAGAACAGGTTTTTAGATAACTGTTGCGTTAACGTACTACCACCTTGCACCGTTCGCCCGGCTTTAACATTCACCACCATCGCTCGTGCAACCGCCACAGGAGAGACGCCATCATGTTGATAGAAATGACGGTCTTCGGTCACAAGAAGAGCATCAACCATCACCTCGGGAAATTGATTCCGCCTTAGAAAGAGTCTTTGTTCATCCGTGTTTTTTTCTAACATTCCTAACATCTTAGGGTCGATGCGCAGGTAACCTAAATTGCCGTTTTTCTCCAAAGATTGAATGCGATCCACACCACTGTCGTTAAAATGCACCATGACGTGGCGTGACGGCTCTGGTCCATCAGAAAACTCGAACGGACGACGAATCATCTCTAATTTGGTTGAAGACGAAGAATATTCCCCAGGGTGTCGCGGCTGCCTCACCTTACGATAATTGAGTACATCCAGCTCATTACTTAACTGCTTAACCGATACTGACGATCCTGGCGTGATGGTCATAATCCTTGCGTACACAACCGTGGGTAAGCTAAATAGCTGTCCTTCAAATTTTTGTTTTACAACGCTATCGAGATACACGCCGACAAAAATCAACAGTGCCAACCCTGCAAGGCTCGCTTTCCAACCAAAGCTCCACAGCAACTTTAGCCATGAGCGTTGATTCACGGTCTTTTTCTTGCGCGTCGCTTTACCCGCAGCAGGTTTCCTTGCTGACGTTTTCTTTTTTGAAGTGGCCTTTTTGGTCGTTGACTTCTTGGTTGGGGTCTTTTTATCCGTCATTACTGTCCATCATTACTTTTTCGTTATTGCTTTTGATTATTGCTTTTACGACATTGCTCTTTCGTTATGAATTAAAATGCCGTTTTGTTTTTCTAGTCGCGACATGGTTGGCAGGATCATCTGGCCACACGTGTTTGGGGTATCGACCCTTCATCTCTTTTTGTACTTCTTTGTATGAACCGGCCCAAAAAGAAGCCAAATTTTGAGTCACTTGCAAGGGGCGCTGAGCTGGGGACAAGAGTTCTAAAACAATTTTCTTTTGTCCATTGGCAATAACCGGGGAATCGTGCTCACCAAAGATCTCTTGCATTCGGACCGACAATATCGGCTCACAACCCACTTCATAACGAATCCTCTTCTTGGTTCCGGTGGGTAACTGATGAGAAACGGGTAAGTACTGATCGATCTCTTTACTCAAAGGCCAACCGAGTCTTGCCAATAACACAGGCACCAGATCAATGCCCTTTAAGCCTTTTAACGAAGTCACTCCTACCATATAAGGTGCCAGCCATACATCGAGTTCCTTTAATAGGCTCGCTTCATCCATTGCAGGCCAAGAAAGATCAGGTAACCAAGCTGCGCCACAGCGAATACGAACCAATAAATCGTTAGCCGATTGCGACCAATTTAATACCGAAAGCCCTTTTTGCTTTACATAACCAAGTAATGCTTCGGTCATTTTTTGTTTATCCAACTGAGTCAGCGGTTGTCGAGTGATCACCAAGTTCGTAAGCTTTACTTGCTCTTCGCCAATCAATCGGCCTTTGTTTTCATTCCATTCGAGATCGGAAGAGCGG
>NZ_JBNGCJ010000819.1:0-1028 GCF_049974785.1 Vibrio genomosp. F10 str. 9ZD137 | reverse complement strand
CACAAGTCATGACAGAGGCAGCAAGAAAAGCCGCAGAGTACAGTGCTGAGAAAATCGTTAACGCTCTGGGTGGATATGGTATTTTTGGTGTCGAATTGTTTATTAAGGGCGATAAAGTCATCTTTAACGAAGTCTCCCCTCGTCCGCATGACACGGGTTTGGTTACGCTCATCTCGCAAGAGCTTTCTGAATTTGCACTGCACGTTCGAGCATTTACGGGGATGCCAATCAACAGTATTACTCAATATGGCACCTCTGCTTCCGCGGTTATTTTAGGGCAAGGGACGTCAACTAATATCCGTTATGATGGACTCTGTGACGCATTAACAATGCCTCAAACCCAGGTACGTCTGTTTGGTAAGCCCGATATTGATGGTCGCCGTCGGTTAGGTGTAGCACTTACTCGTCGTAACAGCGTAGATAAAGCGATTGAAGATGCTATAAATAGCGCTCAAAAGATCAAAATCACTTATTGATTTAATGGCTATCATAGCGTTTCGCATGAGCCTGCCTATTGTTACCAGCTAGATCGAGTGTCAAGCTAGATTTAGTAAAAGGTAAGCACGATAAAAAATCCTAACCTTTAATGGGTTAGGATTTATTGTTTCTCAGCTGTCAACGCTTATGACCATCATCGTAATCGCTTAGACAGTTTTAAACGCTAGGCTTTTTCAATCAGCCATACTTCTTCTGCGAATCTGGTCAATCCTTTTTGAGCTCGTTTGGGATGATCTTCACCAGCATCATCACGATGCAAATGAGTGACCTTAAACTCTGAAAACAAGGCTTGTACTTCGCTTTTAGGAACGCTAAACGGAGGCCCTGCCATTTCTGTCTGCGGGTAGTCGAGCGTGACCAGTAAAATGCGACCTTTTTCTGTCAACTTCCCTTTAATCAACCTCACATAGTCACTGCGCATAGATTCAGGTAATGCGATGAGAGCAGCTCTGTCATAGACAATATCAACCAGTTCTATCGGCGCTGTAAAGACATCTCCGTTGTAAATAGAAAGCTAGATCGGAAGAGCG
>NZ_JBNGCJ010000818.1:0-1776 GCF_049974785.1 Vibrio genomosp. F10 str. 9ZD137 | reverse complement strand
CTTCGCACTTTTTCAAACTAAACCCCGATTAAATAAGTGAACAATCCCCTCTCATCCTAAAGTCTAATTGTGGAAAACCATCAGTTGACAGAAAGTGGGCGTTATACAAACTTTCCAATAACGTTTAATAAAACGAATTCATAGCAACAATAAAATGGAAATTTATCTAGCTCGCCACATCAAGGCCCAAGGAGAGAAGCAATGAGTGAATCACACGTTTATCCGGTAAAAGAACATATTAAAGCAAATACCCATGCGGATAATGACACTTACCTAGCCATGTACCAGCAGTCTGTCTCTAACCCTGAAGGATTCTGGGCTGAGCACGGAAAAATCGTTGATTGGATCAAGCCATTCACTCAAGTTAAAAGTACTTCGTTCGATACTGGCCATGTAGACATTCGCTGGTTTGAAGACGGTACACTTAACGTTTCAGCCAACTGTATCGACCGTCACCTTGCTGATCGTGGTGATGAAGTGGCGATTATTTGGGAGGGTGATGACCCTGCCGACGACAAGACACTAACGTTTAACGAACTGCATAAAGAAGTGTGTCTATTTTCAAACGCTCTAAAAGAGCAAGGCGTTCGTAAAGGGGATGTTGTCTGCCTTTACATGCCAATGGTTCCAGAAGCTGCGGTTGCTATGCTTGCCTGTACACGTATTGGCGCGGTTCATACTGTTGTATTCGGTGGTTTCTCTCCAGAAGCGCTCTCTGGCCGTATCATTGATTCAGATGCAAAAGTGGTTGTGACTGCTGATGAAGGTGTTCGTGGTGGCCGCGCTGTGCCATTGAAGAAAAACGTTGATGAAGCACTGACTAACCCTGAAGTGAAGAACATTGAAAAAGTCTTTGTTTTCAAACGTACTGGTGGCGATATTGATTGGCATGAGCATCGTGATGTTTGGTGGCATGAAGCAACAGCATCAGTATCTGCTGACTGTCCACCAGAAGAGATGAAGGCTGAAGACCCACTGTTTATTCTTTATACCTCCGGCTCAACGGGTAAACCAAAAGGTGTGCTGCATACCACTGGCGGCTATCTCGTTTACGCCACCATGACATTCAAATATGTCTTTGATTATCAAGAAGGTGAAACATTCTGGTGTACCGCTGATGTCGGTTGGATCACAGGTCACACATACCTTATCTATGGGCCACTGGCGAATGGTGCTAAAACCATTCTATTTGAAGGCGTGCCAAACTATCCAAATACTAGCCGCATGAGTGAAGTAGTCGATAAGCATCAAGTTAATATTCTTTATACGGCACCAACCGCCATTCGTGCACTAATGGCAAAAGGCACTGAAGCGGTTGATGGCACATCAAGATCCAGCCTGCGAATCATGGGTTCCGTCGGTGAACCTATTAACCCTGAAGCATGGGAGTGGTATTACAAGACGATCGGTAATGAGAAGTCACCAATCGTTGATACATGGTGGCAAACAGAAACCGGTGGCATCTTAATCGCACCCCTACCAGGCGCTACCGATCTAAAACCAGGATCAGCAACCCGACCATTCTTTGGTGTACAGCCAGCCCTAGTTGATAATATGGGCAACATTATCGAAGAAACGGCAGCGGAAGGTAACCTGGTTATTCTCGACTCTTGGCCTGGGCAAATGCGAACGGTTTATGGCGATCATGAACGTTTTGAGCAAACTTACTTCTCCACCTTCAAAGGCATGTACTTCACCAGTGATGGTGCAAGACGTGATGAAGATGGTTATTACTGGATTACCGGCCGTGTCGATGACGTACTGAACGTATCGGGT
>NZ_JBNGCJ010000817.1:0-204 GCF_049974785.1 Vibrio genomosp. F10 str. 9ZD137 | reverse complement strand
TTTAATGGCTTCGGCGTATTACCCAACCAGCAAGCTCGGTAGCGAATTCATCCCACCACTGGATGAAGGCGATTTGATGTATATGCCAACCACTTACCCGGGCATTTCTATTGGTAAGGCGCGTGAGCTGCTACAGCAAACCAACAAGCTGATCAAAACCGTGCCTGAGGTGGAAACCGTTTGGGGCAAAATTGGCCGCGCCGA
>NZ_JBNGCJ010000816.1:0-1235 GCF_049974785.1 Vibrio genomosp. F10 str. 9ZD137 | reverse complement strand
TTGCCGCTTAGCAGAGCGTTAAGTTTTCACAGAAGTTTTTCAATATAAGAAGGGTTAAATGAATTTTATAGAATCAATTCTGCAATTATCGCCTATTGTGCAAGGAGCTTTAGGTTCAGCACTTTTTGCTGCAGCTCTTTGGATAGGCCAGTTTTTGTTTTCTGTTACAAAGAACAAAATTATTTACTTTAGCAAAAAGCATAGACTGGATAGCCTCAATACAGAGCTGGTTAGGCATATGGGGCTTTTAAGTGACAATGATGCTACAACTTCTTTGACTATTGTTGGATTGATATATCTAGCTTTTGGCTTTCTTATCAAGGCCTTAATCTGTTTATGTATAGGCTATGTCTTTGAATCATATATTCCCTTGTTTAAAGAAATAAGTGTTATTTTTGCATTATATTTTTTGTTCAAGGCTCTAGATCTGTTAAAGGACACTAAGGAAGGTGCAGATAGTGCAAAAGAAATTGAGTTAATCAAAGAACAAATTTCTATGCTGGAAGGAAAAAATAGCCCTAAACAAAAAACTTAACAAACGCTTTAAGACGGATTCGCAACGCTCGGCGGTTTTGGTTTGATTTAGCTTTTGTGTTTACGGTGTGATAATTGAGTGTCGTGGTAGAGTTGCTCACCACTTAAGCGGGCGTTAGCTTTCTAAGTGCGCATCATTGATTTTTATACGCTTTTTGATGCTGTTGCACCATAGAAAGCCTAAACTCTAGCAGCTCATTTTCGTAGTTTTGTTAAGCGCTTTTCAACTTCTTTTTGCTCCCAGTCATCCCCTAAAAAATTGAATATCTCAAATGCCTTGATAGCGTGTGAAAGCATAAATATTCCCCAGCCTAAAGCAGGATAAATTGCCCAAAGTTCCTCAGTACCAGTTACGAAATTAATGACAAACAATAGGCATATTACCGACAAGTATTTGGTTAAGTGGACATAAAATTCTTTTACCTTTTTAACTTGAGCCCGTATGTGTTCTTGTTGATTAGTTGTGTGCATTGTTTGATCCATTTCACTATCCTTTTTTAACGTAAGTATCGAATACGGAGTAATGATAAATGTAGTTGTAGGGCTTGAGGTTTCTTTGCGACGAAATGCTGAAAAGGGGAAGTGAAGTGTCAATAACTAGGATAAAGTGTCCACACCCAAGGGATACGAACCAAAAAGTGGCATTCTTGAGTTTCTAGTTCTCCCAAGCTCGTAAGCTAACAAAGCGTTTAAGACGGATT
>NZ_JBNGCJ010000815.1:0-1451 GCF_049974785.1 Vibrio genomosp. F10 str. 9ZD137 | reverse complement strand
AGCGGAGCCGACGCTAGAGGCGCTGGAAACTGGGGCTGTGGATTACTTCCCCAAACCAGCGGTAGAAGCAACGGGGGAAATTGTTGAGTACAAAACAGAGATCAATACTAAGATTCGCATGGCAGCGAGAGCCAATGTACAAACTGCTAGCCCAATTGAAATCGCGCCAGAGGTTGATCCAAGTAAAAAACACATACATTGTGAGCTCATCGCTATTGGGGCTTCGACCGGAGGAACAGAAGCGGTGAAGAACGTCCTGTCAGCGCTTCCTGCTGGATTACCACCTATCATTATTACTCAGCATATCAGTGCCATGTTCACTCGTGCCTTTGCTAAGCGGTTAGATGATGCAAGCGACATCGACGTCAAAGAACTCACAGCATCCAAAGCACCGTTAATCAATGGCTGTGCCTATGTGGCTCCTGGGGATAAGCACATCACCGTCTATCGACGCGGTAATCATCTTTTCTGCCAACTAGATGACAGTCCAGCAGTGAATCGGCATAAGCCTTCGGTCGATGTGATGTTTAACTCGGTGGCAGAAGTCGTCGGAGATAAAGCAATCGGAGTGCTGCTTACAGGCATGGGCAACGATGGTGGTAAAGGCATGCTCAATTTAAAAAACAAAGGTGCGATAACATTTGCGCAAGACGAACAATCATCTGTCGTTTGGGGGATGCCAAAAGTCGCTTATGAGCTTGGAGCTGTCGATAAACTGCTTTCGTTAAGTCAAATACCCAAGCAACTGTTTCATTGTATTTACAAATAAAAAAATAATAACGACAAACCATAAAATCATGTCAGGACAGGCTTATGAAAATCACTCGGCTTTCTAACAAGTCAAAGAAGCTTATTGCCTTAACAGTCCAGGTTGGGTTTCTTTCCGCTTGGATGTTCTTATCGCAAAATCTCTTTCACTTAGGGTTAATGATCATCGTCGCGGCAGTACCTTGGTTGGTTCTATCCACATCAAGGCATGATGTCGACAGTATTGAAGTCGATGAAAAATCAGCGGGTATGTTCACTGTCCCAGAAGAGCTCAATCAAATATTGAAAGATGGTCTTCCTAAAATCTCAGAACCACTCGATAGCCAGCACAAAATCATTGATGAATCGGTCGAAACGCTGAACAACAGCTTTTTCAGTTTGCAAAGGGTGAGTGAAGAACAAAGCAAAGTAACGGGATCCTTAGTTGATGGGTTACTTGCCAACAAAGACAGTGAATATGACCTCACTTCTGTTTTACCCAAAATAGAAACCATCATTGCTGAATATGTCGCTACTTTTGTCAATATTTCAGAGAAAAGTATTTCCGCGGTGCACAGTATTCACGACATGTCCGATAAATTACAAACGGTATTCAAGCTATTAGATCAGGTGCGAGGCTTGTCTGAACAAACCAATTTGTTGGCACTCAATGCGGCGATTGAAGCGGCTAGAGCGGGCGAAGC
>NZ_JBNGCJ010000814.1:0-1395 GCF_049974785.1 Vibrio genomosp. F10 str. 9ZD137 | reverse complement strand
ACCGCTCTTCCGATCTGTCTAACACTTCAGGGCGCGTATAGTGAGGGCAATCTAACAGGCCATTAGCAAAAGAATCCTCTTCTGCTGACGCGAAATCACCCAATACACCCGGTATAAACCGCGATACTGAGTCAATCAACGTCATGGCTGGAATTTCACCACCCGTCATTACAAAATCACCAATTGACCATTCTTCGTCAACTTCAGATTGTATAATACGCTCATCTACCCCTTCGTATCGGCCACAAATAAGAACGAGGTTCTCATTGGTTGCCAATTCTTCAACCCCTTTTTGATCGAGTTTTCGACCTTGAGGTGAGAGGTAAATAACTTTCGTCTTTCCCGGTGAGGCTTTCTTAGCGTTATGAATGGCATCGCGCAAAGGCTGAACCATCATAAGCATTCCTGGGCCACCACCGTAAGGTCTATCATCTACAGTGCGATGTTTGTCGTGAGTGAAATCACGAGGATTCCATGTCTCTACCGACAAAAGACCTTTTTTAACCGCTTGACCTGTTACTCCAAAATCCGTAACGCTGCGGAACATTTCAGGAAACAGGCTTATAATGCCAATCCACATGTTTTCACCAATATAAACTTGGTTCTATTCGCTCAGTTACTTAGAGTTAGAATCCAGGATCCCAGTCAACTTCGATCCGTTGAGCTTTGCGATCAACTGATTTGATCACTTGCTCTTCAAGAAACGGGATTAATCGTTCCTTTTGTCCGAAAGCATCTTTTAGATTTGCCTTCACTACAAGAACATCATTTGAACCGGTTTCCATGACATCAGTCACTTTACCCAAATCGTAACCTTTCGTGGTGACAACTTGCATTCCAAACAATTCACGCCAGTAGAATTCTTCTTCTGACAATTCTGGTAACGATGCCGGGTCAATAGCAATTTCGAAATTAGTCAGTAAGTGCGCTTCTTCGCGAACTTCCAAACCAGCTAGTTTTGCTACCATAGCTTTACTATGACGCTTCCAGCTTTCTACTTTGTATTCTACCCACTCGCCCTTTTGTTTAATAAACCAAGGACTGTAATCAAAAATGCTCTCAGCATTGTCTGTGTAGGAAAAAACTTTAAGCCAGCCGCGAATGCCATAGGTAGCACCAAACTTGCCCATAACAATTTTTTCGTTTTGCTCACTCATTGTTTCTTTTCCTTTCATCGACATAAGCTAATTTTCTAATAATAAAAATTATAGAATTAAGCCGCTTTTTTAGCGTCTTTTACTAGCTTAGCTACGCGGTCAGATACAGATGCGCCTTGACCAACCCAGTGGTTAACGCGATCTAGATCTAGACGTAGGCCTTCTTCTTGACCAGTAGCAGTAGGGTTAAAGAAACCTACTTTCTCGATGAAACGGCCAGTTGCTGCATTGCGGCTGT
>NZ_JBNGCJ010000813.1:0-1111 GCF_049974785.1 Vibrio genomosp. F10 str. 9ZD137 | reverse complement strand
GGCGACCGATAGGCAGGGGGCCGCAGAGCTCGCTGACGGAGGGACTCTGTTTCTCGACGAGTTATGTGAAATGGACCTCGATTTACAAACCAAATTACTGCGCTTTATTCAAACGGGGACGTTTCAAAAAGTAGGCTCGTCTAAAATGAAAAGTGTGGATGTTCGCTTTGTGTGTGCAACCAACCGAGATCCTTGGAAAGAAGTCCAAGAAGGGCGCTTTAGGGAAGATCTCTACTACCGTCTCTATGTTATCCCGCTTCATTTACCGCCTTTGCGTGAGCGTGGGGAAGACGTGATAGAGATTGCTTATTCATTATTAGGTTTTATGTCGAACGAAGAGGGTAAGGGGTTTGTGCGCTTATCCCCTGATGTGGTGGAGTGTTTCAATCGTTTTGAATGGCCTGGAAACGTAAGACAATTACAAAACGTATTACGCAATGTCGTGGTCCTTAACAACGGTAAAGAAATTACATTGAGTATGCTCCCACCGCCGCTCAATATGCCGGTGGATAATCAAATCAGAATGCAGCCAAGTGTTAAAGAACAAGCGTCGGTGCATGATATTTTCCCACTATGGCAAACGGAAAAGGCCGCAATAGAACAGGCCATTGAAGCCTGTGAGGGAAATATTCCTCGGGCCGCAGGATATCTTGATGTTAGCCCATCAACTATCTATCGAAAACTACAATCATGGAACAATGTGAAATAGTGATGGACGTACTAAATAAAATAAAAGTAGAACGACTTTCCAACGAAATTGGGCCTGAAAATGTGCCTGTATTACTGGATATTTTTCTTGATGAGTTGAGTTTGTATGCTGAAACGTTACTCAGTAAAAAAGGCCCAGACAAAGTCGCCTACCTCAAAGAGATAAGCCATGCGTTGAAAAGCAGTGCGGCAAGTTTTGGCGCCGATCGTTTGTGTCAGTTATCCATCGATATTGATATGAAAATAAAAACGGGCCAAGGGCTTGACCCGCAGAGTGATTCGACGGCAATGGTCAGCGTTCTTGAGCTAACAAGAGACGTGTATCAAGCGTTAGTGACCAAGTAGTGAGTGACAAAGTACCTAGCCCTAAAATAGAGTGGCCGAATAGCCAATAGCCAATAGC
>NZ_JBNGCJ010000812.1:0-1052 GCF_049974785.1 Vibrio genomosp. F10 str. 9ZD137 | reverse complement strand
CAACCGTTGCTTTAACGGCGGCTTGGAAGTTACGCACATCGTTCATTGCATCAAAAATACGGAACACGTCCATGCCGTTGGTATGAGCACGCTCAACAAACTTCGCAACGACATCATCACCGTAATGGCGGTAGCCCAGAAGGTTTTGCCCACGCAATAACATTTGCATAGGGGTATTTGGCATCGCTTTCTTTAACTCTCGTAAGCGTTCCCAAGGGTCTTCACCTAAGAAACGAATACAAGAATCGAACGTTGCACCACCCCAAGTTTCTAGGGACCAGTATCCGACTTTATCCAACTCTGCCGCAATAGGCAGCATATCTTCAATACGCATACGCGTAGCGAATAGTGACTGATGGGCGTCACGAAGGACCACATCCGTAATTGCTAGTGGTTTAGACATGCTCATTAACTCCTTTTAATCCTTTAAAAAAACCTATTTTGCTGTAGAAGTCCGATATTGATGTACTGCCGCTGAGATTGCCGCAACAACCTTAGGACTAATCGCAGAAGGATTTGATTGAACTGTATTATTTTGATTGGGCGTAGCGAATGATTCTGGCACTTCTGTTGGCACCAGTTTAGACATCAAACGAACGAGATATACTAGAATAGTTAGGAAAATAAAGACGACAGCCATCCCTGTTAGCATAAGGGTTGCAGCGTCTCCTAGCAGGCTTCCAATGTTTGTCATGTTGCTTCCTTTCTATGTCATCCTGACAATTGTTTGTCGAATAATTCCATAATTAATCTCGACAAGTGGTCTAGGATTATCTCGATTGGTAAAAGATTGTCAATTTTGTTTAATCAACTCTTAATGATAAAGCACAAATTTGGTTAATATTTTACCGATCATATAACATAACTCTAAAAAAATGGGCTTTTTAGAAGATTAAACTAGTCGTTTAGAGGACATTAATCGAAGAATGAATTGAATACTGAGATGCAGATAAAGAAAATGAAATTTACATTTAAAAACAATAGGTTGTGATTTTAAAGTTACAAGAATGATAATGAGATGTTAACAAAAAAGCCTCGCTAATTAGCGAGGC
>NZ_JBNGCJ010000811.1:0-2966 GCF_049974785.1 Vibrio genomosp. F10 str. 9ZD137 | reverse complement strand
GACACGGCCACTGTTGCAGAGCGCACCGATGCTTTCGATATCGCAGAATGCGTCGCCTAATCCCGACCATTTGTCGTTCAACTTATCTTTGATACCTTGTCCAATCCCTCCGGTATATTGAGCATCCACATTTGCGTCAACGTTCACTTTACCCACCACACCAAACACATTCCAAAATGGCAGAATATTCACATCCCCTCGAATCGATAAACTTTCAGCCTTTACACTGCCTATTGATTCCGTCGCATCAAACAAATCGTTCAGGTCTGTGCCCATAACGTTAAAATCCGTAAAGCCAAAGTCCATATTCTGATTTCGGTAGGCAACAGAAACACCATATGGCAGTGGAATATCAATCCCTTGCCTACGAACCATGTCACCCATTAAGGGAAACACGCTGTCCAATTTGACTTGTACTTCTCTTACTCGTGGATCTGATACTTCCGCTAGACGAGCTTCGTTTAGCACACTGACGCCCAGGTCATCTTCATAGAAAGCAACGGGCTCAATCGTCGAGTGCATTTTTACCGATTTGTTTTTAAGCGAACCGGTGGCTTCAATGTCTTTCTTCGCAATGATGACCTTACCACTGGCTAATTCAGCAAACGTGATCGTTTGTTGATAGCTATCGAGCGCGTACTTGCCATGTTGAAACGGCTTACTGTTGGTGATCGTCATTTTTAGCGGCTTACTGTCTTTCACTTCTATAGTGACGGTAAGAAACCTGAAATAAGCGATGTCCTGCGGTAAACCGTACTTGGAATAGTTAAACTTCACTTCAACCACACCGTCATCTCGTTCTGTCGCACTGACACTTTTTGGATCATAGCTTTGGGCATAATTGCGCAATCGATATTCAGTTCGAGTGTAGTTTTCAATCTCGTTAATCATGTTTTTTTCATTAGCGAGCTCGTCTGCATTATATTTAACGCGTAAATCGATATTGCCCTTGGTATCGGTATTCTTTATCAGGAAAACCGACAGCTCGCTCACTTCATCACCAACTTGGACAAAACGTGTTGCATGCTCCACAAGATGTTCACCTTGAACCAATGAACTTAAACCTAACTTAGGGAGTTCATCGTCGATTCCATATTGTTGAAAAATCTGTTCGCCTTCAGACAATCCGTCCACTTCAAGATGCGTGTCGTTAGGCGTGTCTGCTGAAAAGGCATTAGAGGAAAACGTACCAGCAGAAAACGCCAAAACAATTGAACTAGCAATGATAGAGATAGAGCGCTTAGTATTATTCGTCTTGTTATATATTGAAGAAAGTGTCATATCTTTTTCTCTCAACTGATGCTCAAGGCTATGAGAATCCAGCGGTATAAAATTGAGCGAACACCCTTGTTCTGCTGTATTTAATTACCAAGTTTTGGAGTGTTGACGCCTACTGGCAACAAACACACGTCTCTTGTCGATGAGAGAATTTTAATAGGGAATGTAACTATTGGTGAATCGCTTATGACGGATCTCGTCCTCACATGTATTGCGTATAAAAAGCCCCCACATTCAGCAATGCAGAAGCGACTATTCCGAAAAGGCTATTCCGAAGAAGCTATTCCAAAGAAGCTATGCCCAAGAAACTATTGCGGGACGACGATATAAAGACTTGATGACATCAACTAAACCCGTGAACTCACGAGCTAGCAAGTTCGATTCGTGTTTGAAATAGTCTGATGTAAAAACTGGACACTGCTAATGCAACAAACACACAAATGATCATCATGAGTGGTGTCACAATCTCATAGGAGGGCGTTAATTGAAGTGCTCCCATGGTAAACACCACCAGCAAATTTCCCCCCAGTACTTTCTGGATGGCTAAATCAGGAATACTGCCCACTTTCCACACCAAGATACTATTCACAAAATAGAACCCCGCCAACTGCCATGTCTCAGTCAGCTCTGGCATGATGAGAACATATTCAGCAAGGAATATTACCCCCCAAGCCAGTACCCCAAAACTGGCATGCTTAATTGCGTTGTCGGGCAAAGTGACCAAGATATTGGCAAATATAGAGGCAACCATTGGCATAATGTAACCACCCGGTATTGGCAATAAAATCCACAATGCAAAGCATGTTAACTGAATACTGACCGCTTTCGCTGCGCTAATAAGCCGTTGCTTCAACGGAACTGAAAAGGCTGACGATGGCAGATCAGGTAGAGGATAGTGTGTTTCAACTTTGCTCAACCATGCCGCCAATTTTGTGCGGGTACTTTTAGGTGACATCAAGCTTAATGACAACAAGGTGTGGCCTTCGGCAATATGCGCCTGAACAGCAGATGACGCTTGGGTGTTATGGTGCAGTTCCAGCAGAAAATCGATGTGTGTTATTGCTCGTACAATAAGTTGCCACGTCGCTCTTTCTTCATGTAACCGATGACTGCCATTTAAGGGAAGGCTTAGAATATCGTTTAATTTGGCTAAGCGGCGATGTAGCGCATTTTGACTCTCTTCCCACTGACGACGGTTGTTAAGGTTATGCCCACCTCTGAGACCCTGCCCTTTTTCATGTCGAAGGGTATCAAGCTCAAAGCCCGCACATTGATGAAGCTGGCTCACCGTGTCCCGAATTAAACTGAAAAAAAGATCTTCTGTTTTTCGCGGCCAGATAAAACGAAAAACTAACGTGTAAACAATCACCCCAAGTACCGTTTCTTGAAAACGCAATACTGCGATATTAAAGGTCGTTACACTGTCGAAACCGCCAATACATGAAATAACGGTGCAAACCACAAAGCCAATCGTAAATGCGTATCCTAGTCTGTTATGCGACGACATAAAAACACACAGCGCTAAAAACATCGTCAGAAAGAAAACAAATAGAACATGTTCTTGTGCAAACATGATCAACAGAAATGTGGCATAGCCAGTCCCCAACATTGTGCCTAGGATCCGGTTCTGTCCTTTCTTAACCGCGTGAGAATAACTCTCATTGGCCGCCACAATAAACACAGTAATG
>NZ_JBNGCJ010000810.1:0-3052 GCF_049974785.1 Vibrio genomosp. F10 str. 9ZD137 | reverse complement strand
AGGAGAGGGAGCCAAATGCTTTAACGTCCCCTTTGTTACTGGTGCCGATAAAAGCTTGACTATACGCCCGGGTCATATCGGACGGGTCTATTCGTTCATTACTTTGTTCGTTAGCCGCAGCCAAACTTGGGGTTAGAATAACGACTGCATTAAGTAAAAGTATTTTGGTACTTCTAGAGATGAATTTGTTTTTTTTCATAGTGCTTCTTGGTCCGCTTTGATAGTTTGTTTGACTACACTTCAAATAATAACAACGAACGACATACGAAAATAATGCATAATGTATGGCATAATCCATCAATAAATTTCTTTGGAGTAAAGATGTTTTCCTATGAACACTTGGCCGCATTCTGCGCTACGTATGAAGAAAGCAGCTACAGCAAGGCAGGTAGAAAGCTTAAGAAAGAGCGCACAACCGTACGTGAACAGATCAAGGCACTTGAAGACAGTTTTTGCATCGAACTGTTTATTATCGAAGGAAAGCGTGCATTGCCGACAGAAGAAGCAAAAGCGTTGTATCGCCAAGCCAAAGTGTTATTAAAAAACAGCGACTTATTGTACGAAAGAATGATAAATGCTTATCAAAAGCCTTTTGAGTCGCTGGTCATATACCATGACGCTTTGGTGCCAGGTTCAATAATCAAAGACATCAACCAACTTGTTAAAAATGCGCTCCCCACATTGCGATTACACTGGCTTCAAAGGAATCGGAATGAAGTAATGGATGCGTTAACCGATGACACTCCGTGCGTTGCCATCATGCAAAGTAAGTTGAAAAACTTACCTGAGCGCCCTTTCCGTTACATTTATTTGGGTACGGTCCAACACCACTTTTATTGTAGCGCTGAGCATGCCTTAGCTAACCAGGGTACAGTGCACATTGATGAGCTGGAGATAGAGAAGCAATACATCATGGAAAGCCATCACAAAAGTAATGCTGACCTATTTTCTATCTCCACGGATTTGAGGATAGTCAGTAATAATGAAGTATTACTAGAACTACTTCGAGAGGATGGTTGGGCTATACTCAACCATTCAGTGGCTGACGCATGGGTTTCAAAAGGCATTTTGAAAAAATTGCCTGTCGTGGAAGTGGCGAATGCTCTTAGAATCCCACTGTCTTTTTATTGCTCTCTAGAGCTTGAAGGGTATCAAGAGATTGAATTGTTGGAATCTATTATCACCGATTATGCTCAATCACTTTTTTGGTAAGCCGGGTTAGAGTACGAAATGTTCATTCCCTCCCCTCAATATAAGTAGGCAGGAGGACACGCCTTTCATATCTAGTGTAGATTTTAATTTTAGAGTACGGTTCGCTATTAAAATACTAACAGATTAGAATAGTCATCAATAAGCCTTTACCCAATCGTGATTTCCGCTTCAAGTAAGCCAGCATTACAATGCAAGCGGTAGCCATAAATAGAAATGTTAAGTAATGACCGCTTTTACAAGTATGCTGGAACCGCTCCTTAACCGCCAACCATAATAAAAAGTACTGCTATTCCAGATGCACAATTTACCACTGAGTAATTACGTTAACCAAGAATGGGGCACTTTCGAGTTAGAAAGTGCCACGGGTAAAAATTCAATCCGAGAAGCTTTTGGACAATTCCGTTTTAGCGAGACTGCTAATTTAGCAAAGCATCAATTATTAAAAGTATGGCAAAAGTCGTTTATGAGAGTGTTTCTAAAAATATCAGACTAAATTCACTGACCGACTATAGGGTCGGGTAGTAATGGTGATGTTGGTTTTGTTATTCTGGATATTCGATTTAGCAGTAAATGATTAATCTGTATCAAGATAACTACCACGCAAGGAAACTTCCACTGTATTTTTTGCTACAGTTATAAAAAACAAAGTTACATTTCAAGGAATAGAAAGGGAGCTTTATGAGAAACAATCAGCCCGTAACCCAACGGGAACAAAAGTTTACTAGTAATGAAGACCTTGTATCGATCACCGATCTACAGGGCAAGATTAAATATGTCAACGATGCGTTTGTCGCGATCAGCGGGTTTACTTATGAGGAGTTGATTGGCCAAGATCACAACATCGTTCGTCATCCAGATATGCCGCCAGCTGCATTCACTGATCTATGGAAAACGGTAAAGTCAGGTCAGGCGTGGCGGGGGATGGTAAAGAACCGCAGCAAAAATGGTGACCACTATTGGGTGGATGCCTTTGTCATTCCGATCGTCAAAAATGGTGCTACCGTCGGTTATCAGTCGGTTAGGAGTAAACCAAGCGAAAGCCAGATTAATGAGGCTGAATTACTGTATAAATCGATGAAGCAAGACTCGTCGAAGACTTTGCCTCAACCTCGTTGGTTTAGACGGCTGACGACTCGGGCCATCAACCATATACTAAGCACCGTTCTAGTTTTGTGCGCAAGCTTGATTGGTCTACTTTCAGATCAGCCAATGCTACAACTCATTGCCTTGGTCTCTGTGGTGGTTGTGCTTGTGATGCTTTTTACCAACCAAAAAAGGGTGTTTTCAAAGTTTACTTACATCATAGAGCATAATCATTACCTTGCCGCTGGTGACTTTACGAAAAATATAGAGGTTGAGGGAAAGGACGAACTGTCTATGGTGCTAACCTCAATGAAAATGGTTCAAGGACGCTATAAAGCCATTTTTATGCAGACCTCGGAATCTGTCAGCAAGTTGCTATCTACAGCAGATAAGCTCTCTGCAACCAGTCATGATGTTTTATATGCGATGCGTGAGCAGAGCAGTCATACGACCCAAGTCGCCACTGGTATGAGTGAGATGACGGTAACGGTTGACGGTGTCTCGAGCAATGTGCAGTGCACGGCAGATACAACCACGCAACTGACTCAAGTGGTTGAAGGTGGTGACGCTCTTATTTCAGATACATTGCTACAAATGCAAGTATTTGCCGATGAAATGTCACAAACATCCCAAGCGATCAATGAACTATCTAAAGAAAGTGAAAAAATTACTAGTATCACAAATACCATCAGTGATATTGCCGAACAGACCAATTTGCTAGCACTAAACGCCGCAATTGAGGCAGCTCGAGCCGGTG
>NZ_JBNGCJ010000809.1:0-4409 GCF_049974785.1 Vibrio genomosp. F10 str. 9ZD137 | reverse complement strand
AGGTTTAAATTGTTAAAGAGCGTTCTTCTTTTGTGATTTGCATCACTTGGAAGAGGCGGCCATTCTAGCGAGATAATCTTCAGTGTCAAACACTTTTTAAAATTTTCTCTTTTTGCTTTCTAGCCTTGTTGACCCTGCTTGTTAGCCCGTAAGCCCTTGCTGTGTCAACGAGGAGGCATTATAGAGATCGAACTCACATTGGCAAGTGTTATTTGTGAAAAAATGCAAAAATACGCACTTTAAGTGCTAATTTGATCCAAGCGGTTATTTATCATCATTTACGCAGATCAAATATACACCTTATCCCCAGAGTTATGCACAATGCGTATTTTAGAGTCAATTTTCAGGCATAAAAAAAGCTGCCATTGCAGCTTTCTCTTTATTGAATGATTAAATTCCAGAACCATATTGTTCGCCATCATCTTCATGAAGGCCACATTCTCTCTTTAATCCAAAGAAACGGGTTTCTTCTTCATTCATTCCAGGTTCCCACTTTTTAGAAGTGTGGGTATCACCCACTGATAGATAACCCTCTTCTCGAAGTGGGTGATAAGCCAAACCGTGCTTCTCTAAATAATAGTGCACGTCTTTATTTGTCCAGTCTATTACCGGTAAGAACTTGAAAACACCATTTTGTAGCGAAAGAATAGGCAGACTTGCTCGGCTACTGGACTGCTCTCGTCTTAGCCCTGAAAACCATGTTCCCACTTCTAACTCGTCCAACGCTCGACGCATTGGTTCGACTTTATTCAACTTATTATATTTTTCTATTCCCTCTATACCTTGTTCCCATAGCTTTCCGTAACGTGCCTCTTGCCAATTGGGGCTATTTGGAGCTCGATATACTTTAAGGTTGAGTGTTAACTGTTGGCTCAATTGATCAATGAATTGATACGTTTCATTAAAAAGGTAACCTGTGTCCGTTAATATTACGGGAATATCTGGATCAGCTTGCGTTACTAGATGCAGCATCACCGCAGCTTGAATACCAAAACTAGATGAAACAACGTGTGTTCCCTCTAAGTTATTCAAAGCCCATTTAACACGCTGTTGCGCAGTTAGCTTTTCTAACTCGGCATTAATTTCAGCAAGACGGAGAATTTGCTCCGTCTTAGTTAATGAGAGCAGTTCTGCTAACTTCAATTTTGAAGCTACAGAATTAAGCATAAAGATCCCTCTTTGATACGAAGACTTCTTCTATAATGCCAGCACGAATCGTAAAGTCACCGAAGCCTTCGTTTTCTTCACGCTCTGTCGCCCATCGACCGACTAACTGATCTATTTCTTCCAAGATTTGTTTGTCAGTGATGTTCTCTTTATACATTTTAGGAATTCGCGTACCCGCTCTGTTGCCGCCTAAATGTAGGTTATAACGATTCGGTGCTTTGCCCACTAATCCAATTTCAGCT
Source organism: Vibrio genomosp. F10 str. 9ZD137 (assembly GCF_049974785.1). Taxonomy (NCBI): domain Bacteria; kingdom Pseudomonadati; phylum Pseudomonadota; class Gammaproteobacteria; order Vibrionales; family Vibrionaceae; genus Vibrio; species Vibrio genomosp. F10. The sequence goes on along the minus strand of NZ_JBNGCJ010000809.1, from coordinate 3,000 downwards.
AACATAGCTCGGCCACAACCATTAGGGCAACCTGTTACCCGCAAGATAATATTGTCATCTTTTGGTAGCTGATGCTTTTCTAGAATAGCTTCAACATCAGTCACGAACTGAGGTAAGAAACGTTCAGCTTCCGCCATCGCTAATGGACAGGTAGGAAATGCAACACATGCCATTGAATTTTTACGTTGTTCACTGACGGTGTCATCCATCAAACCATGGGCGCGTGCAATCTTTTCAATCTTCGCTTTTTCTTTCTCTGGTACGCCTGCAACAATCAAGTTCTGATTCGCTGTCATGCGGAAGTCACCTTTGTGCACTTTCGCAATTTCAGCTACACCTGTTTTTAGGGGTTTACCTGGGAAGTCTAATAAGCGTCCATTTTCGATGAACAATGCAAGGTGATGTTTACCATCGATCCCTTCAGCCCAACCAATACGATCGCCACGCCCTGTAAATTCATATGGGCGACTCTCTTCAAAATTAACACCTGCGCGTTTTTCAACTTCCGCTTTGAACACATCAATACCGACTCTATCGAGTGTGTATTTGGTTTTTGCGTTTTTACGGTTAGATCGGTTACCCCAATCACGCTGTGTAGTCACGACCGCAGCAGCTACCTCTAACGTTTTGTCTAGAGGAACAAAACCAAAATCATCCGCTTTACGCGCATAAGTCGACGTGTCACCGTGGGTCATTGCTAATCCACCACCCACCAACACATTAAATCCAACAAGCTTTCCGTTATTCGCAATCGCGACAAAGTTAAGATCGTTTGCATGGACATCAACATCATTCTGAGGAGGAATCACAACCGTTGTTTTGAACTTACGCGGTAGATAATTGCTGCCTAAGATAGGCTCTTCTGTTGTCTCTACTTTTTCGCCATCAAGCCAAATCTCGGCATAAGCACGAGTTTTTGGTAGTAGATGCTCACTGATCTTCTTCGCCCACTCATACGCTTCTTGATGAAGTTCAGATTCAACCGGGTTCGTTGTACACAAAACATTTCGGTTAACATCACCGGCAGTTGCAATGGAATCGATACCAATGCTATTCAGCGTCTGGTGCATCAGCTTGATGTTTGGTTTCAATACACCGTGAAATTGAAAGGTTTGACGAGTCGTTAAACGCAGACTTCCATAGCTGGTATTTTCAGTTGCAAACTTATCAATGGCTAGCCATTGCTTCGGAGTAATAATCCCACCCGGCATACGTGCACGCAGCATGACATTATGCAGAGGCTCTAATTTTTGTTTCGCACGCTCGGCTCTAATATCGCGGTCATCCTGCTGATACATCCCATGGAAACGAATCAATTGGAAGTTATCTGCCGTAAAGCCACCGGTAATTCGATCTTGAAGATCCTTCTCTATCGTACCGCGCAAGAAATTACTCTCACGCTTCAAACGTTCGTTGTCTGCTAATGGACCAAGCACTTGACCCAATACTTCTTGCTCTTGCTTGCTCATTAGTACACATCCCTTTGGTAACGTTTGTCTTTGCGTAAGTTGTTAATAAATGCCTCAGCATCGTCTCTCGACATCTTCCCTTGCTGCTCTGCAACTTGAATGAAGGCTTCATGGACATCTTTCGCCATGCGCGTTGCATCACCACAAACATAGATGTACGCACCCGCTTGTATCCATTGCCAAACTTGTTCCGCTTGCTCAAGTACTCGGTGCTGGACGTAAACTTTTTCATGTTGATCACGACTAAAGGCGACATCAAGCTGCGAAAGAAGACCTGACTTCAAATACTTTTGCCATTCAACTTGATACAAAAAGTCTTGGGTAAAGGTTCGATCACCAAAGAATAACCAGTTTTTTCCTTCTGCTTCTCGGTTGTCGCGCTCTTGCATAAAGCTTCGGAAAGGCGCAATACCCGTTCCTGGACCAATCATAATCACCGGAGCATTATCATCTTGAGGAAGTTTGAAGTTATTGTTGTTTTCAATAAACACTTTAACTTCACCGCCTTCTTCCAATCGTTGCGCTAAGAAACCTGAAGCGCCGCCGAATCGAGATTGTTCACCTTTTTGATATTCAACCAGACCGACCGTCAAATGAACTTCTTCATCGACTTCACTTTGGCTTGATGCAATGGAATACAAACGAGGCGTCAATTTTCGCAGTAGCCCGACGAATTCATCAGCAGACAACTTGGTTTTCTTTTCTGTAAGTACGTCAACGATTTGTGTGTTTCCTGCGTACTCACGTAGCTTATCTTTATCTTCCACCAGCTTTTGGAGTTTTTTACTGCCCGACAACTCTGCAAACTTAGTTACAAACTGAGGGTTTGACGCTGTGATTTCGAACTTGCTAACTAAAGCGCTATGAATAGAGAGGCTTTCACCATCAACATCGACACTCTCAACACCAGAAAGGCCCACTTTCGACAGAATTTCATTGGCTAAATCAGAACTGTTTTCATACCAAACACCCAACGCGTCTCCGGCTTGGTAAGTAATACCTGAATCTTCAAGATCAATCTCGATATGACGAACGTCTTTGCCTGAATCACGACCGGTGATTTTCTGGCTCGTTAGCAAGCTCGCTGTGTATGGATTCTGTTTCGTGTATTGTGAATGAGACGAAGCCTGACCAACAGGCAATTGAACGACGTCAGCTTCAGTACCAGAAGAAAGATCTTCTTGAAGAATATCTAACGCTTTAGTACGCCACTCTTTAGCTTCATTCTCGTAGTCCACATCGAGATCAATGCGATCAATAAAGGCCGTCGCCCCTTGTTTCGATAAGTAAGCATCGAAGTCTTTACCCGTTTGGCAAAAGAATTCGTAGCTTGAATCACCCAAACCAATCACCGCGTATTTTAGATTCGGTAACTTCGGCGCTTTCTTCGATTGTAAGAACTCGTGCAGCTCAATGGCGTTATCTGGTGCTTCACCTTCACCATTGGTTGAAGCGACAATAATGACATGCGTTTCTTTCGCGAGATTCTTGCCTTTATAATCACTGGCATCAAATAGCTGAGATTCAACCC
>NZ_JBNGCJ010000808.1:0-5308 GCF_049974785.1 Vibrio genomosp. F10 str. 9ZD137 | reverse complement strand
ATCGAAATGCTTCGACAGGCTGGCATATTGGTCGACGTGGGTTTACTTGAATCGGAGGCTGAAGCATTAAACCCAGCTTTTATCAAACGCATGAAAACGGGTCGCCCATTCGTTCAGCTTAAAATAGCCGCGAGCTTAGATGGACAAACGGCACTCAGTAATGGGGTTAGCCAATGGATTACGTCTCCTCAGTCTCGTCAAAACGTTCAAGCGTATCGAGCAAAGTCATGCGCAATATTATCAACCAGTAAGACAGTCATCGAAGACAATGCCTCATTAAATGTGCGCTGGGATGACTTGCCGGCCAGTATTCAATCTCATTACCCTGCTAATGAGGTTCGTCAACCCGCTCGGGTGATTCTAGATCGTCAACGACAACTTTCGGCGTCACTGAATTTATATCAGTCGTCAGGGGCGGTTATTACCGTGTCTGAAACTGGAGATATCGTTGCCAGCTTAAATCAAAGCGGACAGATTGATTTAGACAAAGCATTTCAAGACTTAGTAGAATCACACAATATCAACAACATCTGGGTTGAAGCGGGGGCGACATTGGCGAAATCATTGATTAACGCTGACCTTGTTGATGAACTTATATTGTATTTGGCGCCCAAAATTATGGGCAGTGATGGCCGTGGCCTCTTTGGTGCCCTTGGGTTTGAATCGATGAGCGACACTCATGAGTTATCCATCCAAGACCTGCGTCAAGTGGGGCCAGATATTCGAATCGTAGCAACACTAAAACAAAAAGATAAATAACATGTTTACAGGAATAGTAGAAACAGTCGGCCATATCGCGTCTATCGTACCGAAAGGTGAAGATATTAGCGTTACGGTCAATGTTGGTAAACTTGATATGTCCGACGTGAAGTTGGGTGATAGTATCGCAACCAATGGGGTATGTTTGACCGTTGTCGACTTCAATTCGTCGAGTTATACCGCAGACCTTTCTTTAGAAACATTGAATAAAACAGGTTTTACCGATTATAAAGCGGGCGATAAGGTTAACTTAGAAAAAGCGATGTTACCGACCACTCGATTTGGTGGACATATCGTCTCGGGTCATGTTGATGGGGTCGGTGAAATTATCGAGCGTCATCAAGCGGGCCGAGCTATTGAGTTTTGGGTTGCAATGCCGGCCGAACTATCAAAGTATGTTGCAGAAAAAGGTTCAATTACCGTCGATGGTATTAGCTTAACCGTGAATGACTTACGTAAAAATGCCTTTAAACTTACCATCGTGCCTCACACGGGTGAAGAAACCACGATTAACGATTTCCAAGTGGGTCGCAAGATCAACCTTGAAGTGGATCTGCTTGCGCGTTACATGGAAAGGTTACTTCAAGGTCAGCAAGAGCAATCCGAGCCCAAATCTCGTTTGAGCATGGAGTTTTTACAACAAAACGGCTTTGCATAAGAGCCCGTCTCTATTGGTAATTGAGTGTTCATGTTTGCTGTCATTGAAGAAGCAAGCAAGAGAACTTAGACATTGGAATATAGGAATTAAGCATGTCAATTAGCACGCCAGAAGAAATTATTGAAGATATTCGCCTTGGTAAAATGGTTATTCTTATGGATGACGAAGACCGAGAAAATGAAGGCGATTTGATCATGGCCGCAGAGTACATAACGCCAGAAGCGATTAACTTTATGGCGACTCATGGGCGTGGATTAATCTGTTTAACAATGACAAAAGAACGCTGTGAAAGATTGGGTTTACCTCCGATGGTGCAAGATAACAACGCCCAGTTCACGACTAATTTTACGGTATCGATTGAAGCTGCTGAGGGAGTGACTACCGGAATTTCAGCATCTGATAGAGCTGTTACGGTTCAAGCGGCGGTTGCAAAAGACGCAAAAGCCGCAGATCTTGTTCAACCTGGGCATATCTTCCCGTTGACCGCTCAAGACGGTGGAGTATTGACGCGAGCAGGCCACACTGAAGCGGGTTGCGATTTAGGTCGATTAGCCGGTTTAGAGCCAGCTTCTGTTATTGTTGAGATTCTAAATGATGACGGCACTATGGCGCGTCGCCCAGATTTAGAAGTCTTTTCTAAAAAGCATGATGTAAAATTAGGCACCATCGCGGATCTGATTGAGTATCGAAACAATACAGAGACAACGATAGAGCGCGTTGGTCAATGTAAATTGCCGACAGAATTTGGCGATTTTGAGTTGGTCACGTTCAGAGATACCATCGATAACCAAATCCATCATGCCATGATTAAAGAAGATGTGGTTAAAGGCAGCCTTGCTCAAGAGGAAGCCGATCAAGCACCGTTAGTCCGTGTGCATCTGCACGATACTTTTACCGACTTATTACACTCCGATCGCGGAACCGAGCGCAGTTGGACATTAGAATCAGCCATGAAGCGCATTGGCTCAGAAGGCGGAGTATTGGTGATTTTAGGCAATGAAGAGACGCCTGAATCGCTCATCCACAAAGTGAAAGTCTTCGAAGCTCAAGATAAAGGTGAAGCGCCGACGATGGCTAAAAAGCAAGGAACGTCACGCCGCGTCGGTGTTGGTTCTCAAATTTTAGCGGATCTTGGTGTGACCGATATGCGTTTATTGTCTTCTAGCTCAAAACGTTACCATGCACTTGGTGGTTTTGGTCTAAATGTGATTGAATACGTGTGTGAATAAATAGGGTAGGGCTTGAGTAAGCTTATGCCTTAATTCACGTTATAAAAGGAAGCGCTTGCTTCCTTTTTTATCGATAACAGTGATTTTCTATCACTATCAGAAATTTAAATTAGACAAGCCAGCGATTCGCATTAACTTCAATATCTATTAGATATTGCTCACAGTTTTATGCTAGAATCCGGCGATTCTCACTTGATGAACATAGTTAAAGGAAGGCTTATGAAAGTGATCGAGGGTGGCTTCCCAGCGCCAAATGCAAAAATTGCTATCGTTATTGCTCGTTTCAATAGTTTTATTAACGAAAGCCTGCTTTCTGGTGCAATCGATACTTTAAAACGTCATGGTCAGGTTAGCGACGAGAACATTACTGTTGTCCGTTGTCCAGGTGCCGTTGAGCTTCCATTAGTTGCTCAGCGTGTAGCTAAGACTGGTCAGTTCGATGCGATTGTATCTTTAGGTACGGTAATTCGTGGCGGTACGCCTCATTTCGACTATGTTTGTAGTGAATGTAATAAAGGTTTGGCACAAGTGTCTATGGAATTTAGTCTTCCAGTTGCATTTGGTGTCCTTACTGTTGATACCATCGATCAAGCTATTGAACGCGCAGGAACCAAGGCTGGTAACAAAGGTGCAGAAGCTGCACTAAGCGCACTTGAGATGATCAACGTTCTTTCTGAAATCGATTCCTAATGGGGGCCAGTGTGAAACCAGCCGCACGTCGTAATGCACGTCAATTTGCTCTACAAGCAATTTACTCATGGCAAATTAGCAAAGAAAATGTTGCCGTAGTTGAAGAACAGTTTATATCTGGTGGAAAGTATGATGAAGAAGAGCATCATGCTGCTGAGCCTGCTCTAATCGCACCAGAAACCGATGTGGCATACTTCCGCGACCTACTGACTGGTGTTGCACTTAGTCATATGGAATTGGACAGCAAACTTCGTCCATTCGTATCTCGTCCTATGCAGGATTTGGATCTTATGGAACTGGCTTTGCTTCGTCTTGCTATGTACGAGATGACTCGTCGTGAAGATGTACCTTACAAAGTGGTAATTAATGAAGCGATTGAACTTGCAAAAGTATTCGCAGCTGAAGATAGCCACAAGTTCGTGAATGGTGTCCTTGATAAGGCTGCACCACACGTTCGTAAGAAGAAATAAAAAATAATAATCAAAATAGGTCAGCTTATGCTGGCCTTTTTTATGACTAATACTGGGCGATTAAAGGGATTATTTACCTTAAGTTGCGTCCTTCTCTTGTTTGTCTTAAGGGTATGAGCATTCATTATGTCTGGTGAGTTTAATCTAATTGATAAGTATTTTGTTGGTCGTCAATCGCAGCGTAAAGATGTCTTACTTGCCGCGGGTGATGACTGCGCACTAGTGAAAAGCCCCAGTAATGTCGCCATCGCGATTAGCACTGATACGCTTGTCGCGGGGACTCACTTTTTAGCGGATGCTAACCCTAGCTGGGTAGCTCATAAAGCGCTGGCCTCAAATATCAGTGATTTATCTGCAATGGGAGCGACGCCAGCATGGGTCTCTTTCGCATTAACGATGCCAGAACCTAATGAAGAATGGCTGGCTCCGTTTTGTGATTCGTTTTTTCGTTTAGCAGACTACTTCGGCCTGCAATTGATCGGTGGTGACACAACCAAAGGCCCACTTAGTCTCACTTTAACTGTGCAGGGTTTTGTACCAGAAGAAAAAGCGCTACGCCGCAGTGGAGCAAAAGTAGGGGACTGGATATATGTCACTGGTGATCTGGGCGACAGCAAAGCAGGATTGGATGTCATCTTAGACAACGTGAATGCGCATAAACAGTACGCAAAGGTTTTGGAAGAGCGCCACTATCTCTCTTCACCTAGGGTGCTCGTAGGGCAAGCTCTGCTTAATTTGGCTTCATCTGCGATTGATATTTCCGATGGGCTTATTTCCGATCTCGGTCATATTATGACTCGTTCAGGGGTCGGTGCGTCCATTGATGTCGATGCGCTGCCACTATCTAAAGAGTTGATGGGTTTTACCCAAGAGCAATCCATTGCACAGCAATATGCATTAACCAGTGGGGAAGAGTATGAGTTGTGCTTTACTGTGCCAGAATACAATAAAGGGTCCATCGAAAGCGCCCTCAGTCATACGGGCACAAAAATCACTTGTATCGGTCAAATTCGTCCTATTGGCACGTTTGAGTTAAAAAAGGGTGATAAAGTACTGGACTGGCAACTGAATGGATACGATCATTTTAAGGGAAAACAATGACAAACCCTCTTTCTAGAATTTCTTTGCAAAACCCTTGGCACCTTTTAGCGACGGGATTTGGGAGTGGACTTTCTCCCATTATTCCAGGAACAATGGGGACGTTAGCGTCGATTCCATTTTATCTGTTATTGGTTCAGCTTCCTCTGTGGTTATTTATTGTCGTTATTCTTGCGTCAGCGATTATTGGTGTGAAAATCTGTCAAATCACGTCTGATGATATGAAAGTCCACGATCATGGCTCTATCGTTTGGGATGAATTTGTCGGTTTCTGGATAACGATGCTGATTGTACCCATGTTAGGTATCTCCATTTTTGATTGGAAATGGATAGCGGCTGGTTTTGTACTCTTCCGTTTCTTCGATATGGTCAAACCCTGGCCTATTGGCTGGCTTGATAAAAGG
>NZ_JBNGCJ010000807.1:0-6236 GCF_049974785.1 Vibrio genomosp. F10 str. 9ZD137 | reverse complement strand
CGATGTGGATACTTCATTGGCATAGGTTGCTTTACTGTCTATTGAATGAGTTGCTTGAACGTAGTAACGATAGTCACATACTTTCGCCTCTGACGCTTGTACGATAAAACCCGATTTGGTGATGGATTGTATTTGGCAGTTATTAGTTTTGGATAAGACGTCGACTTCTGTGACTTGGAAACCAGCCCCTTGTTCGGTAAACACTTTACTCGATAAATCCACTTCATAGGTGTTATCTAACCCTGTCGACACAAAAAGATCTAAAGCCGTTATGCTGTAATCTTGTTTAGACTGCACAGTGCTATTCGATGTTTGACCAGGCTCTTTATCTCCACAACCAACTAGTGTAGCGGTTACCATGACCGCTATTATTAGATGGATATAATGTGTCGTATTAAAAATAACCATTATTTAATTCTCTGAATAGTAGTTAATGTTAATATCACCAAGGTACATGGAGTAATTAGTGAATATCAATTAATCTATTATTTACTTAGGGGTTAAATCAGTGTTAAACCCAATAATCTAACAAATAGAATAGTGTTAGGTAACTATACTAAGGGTCGGTAACTAAAACATACACATAAATAATCTCTACTGTGAAAGTAGAGATTATATTTAAAGTGAGGCTACTAATTATTCAATGTTGTTGTTTATACATATAAAGAACCCATCATAGTAACTATTTGCTGCGTCTAAGACTGAACCTGTACCGGAAATAGTAACAATAACGCCTAGACCACCATTTATTTCAAATCTAGGGTCTTGAGCTTCATCATTTGTCCAATAGCCAGTCTTGCCAGGCCAAAAATCGTCAAAGTAATCAGATGTGGAAAAATCGATCAACTGAGCAGTCGTCAAAGGTGATGAGCCCTCAATAGTGCTGCAAAAATACTCTAAGTAATTACTGTCTGATTCTATACGAGGGGATGATACAAAGGTCGTTCCTAAGGTCGGCTCTTCTATAAGAGGAACTCTACCATCAAACAATGCATTGTATTGGTTTACGGTAGGTGGATAATAATATTTCGCGACTTCAGGAGGTGTGATCTTTTCTGAAATCAATCTCAAATCACAATCAGGTTCTACTATTGCGGTGTCTCCGGAGTCTACAAAAATCACAGTACATAGTTCTATAGTGGCAGAATCACCGAAGTTTATGTCTTGTTCTACTTCATATATAGCACCATCTTCATCGGCTTTTACGGTTTCAGGATCACTAAATGTTTCAAAATACAATAGAGTACCGTCTTCGTCATAAAAGCTTACTAGAGCAGCACCTATATTGGGAATATCAGTAGAGAAGTCTTCTTCTGATATATAGTTGATTTTGCTTTCCGATGTGAAGGGGGTTGTGTCTAAATAAATCAGTCCCTGGTTTGTTATTTTATTATCCACTTCCCAATAGTCGTTAAAATCAAATGGGGATGTTAAGCTTTTTAAATCTCTCTTATTATAGAAATATTCAGTCAAGTTTATTTCATTTGAGCAATAAATTCGATCTTTAGAACAAAGTGCAATTGTCTTGTTTTTATCCTTCTTATCTAATATGTAGGATATTCCATAATGCAATACTTCTGATGTGGTAACATCTATCCAGACATAACCATTAGCGTCACCATGCTTATTATAATACTGTATTCTATGGCCATCTTCAGTTGCTGATATATGTGGTGTATTCTCTACTAAAGATATTGATATATCGGAGGCGTGTGAATATGAAACAGTCGAAACTAACAAAGTGGTTAATAAAGGTGTAATTGATTTTCTAAACATTATAATATCCAGATTTTATTTATGGTTAACGTAACAAGTTATGTTCTATTTAATGGGGTTTATAGTCCAATATAATATATAAAATTAAGCAGAGTATATAAACGCTTGGGTTATGCTTATCAAAGCATTAATCCTATTAAGATTAATGCTTACCATCGCGCAGTTATCATCTATTGATTGAGAGTCTACTTAATCGCCTCAGCAACATAGGTAGTTGACCACTCACCATTTGCATCGTGACCTAGATTCCATTTGCAGATGCCAGAGTCATGTGGAAGATAGAAGTCATTTTTATCATCTTCAAAATGTTCATTTAAAGAGCGGGAATGCTCGCGAGTTTCTTGAAAGTCTATTTCCTTATTGGAAGCCCCATTTTTTATCTTTATTTTTCCTTTATGAGGCTCATTTAACCAAACATCATGCCCAGAATTGTTAGTAACGTAAGTCCACAGTTTCGCATGGGGAGAAAAAGGGTTTGGTGAAGCCCAACATTTTGTTTTAACTGTGATATTGACATAAGTTGGAGTGTCATTGTCATATATATACCCAGTAGCTTTGGGTGAACTTTCTAACTGGTCGGAAGAAAGAGTTATGGTGACACTTTCATTATTTTCTAGAATAGAGTCATCCACCACAGGTATTAGTAGGTTGTAGTTATTTGTGCCTTTCTTAAGCGTAACTTCAGGTTTAGGCGTGTAATCTGAGTTTTGTCTTGCGGAACCAGAGTAATTCAACGTTAAAATTAGGTCTTGATTCAAAGGTTCATCAACTTTAATTTCGAATGAAATAGGAACTCGTCCTTGTTCTAAACCGTCAGAGACCTTAGTGATACTTAATGATACTTGTTTATCAAAGATAACTTCATCACTGCATGCTTCTATGTAGGTAGGTTCTCCATATTTGTAACCGCCAATGGAGCAAGTTTTAATGCTTGTTGATGAATCAAGAATCGGCTTCCCAACTAAGAGTGAATTAGGATAATCAAAATCTATTTTATTATCAGTAACAAAGCCATCTTGGTCGATGTTCTCCATATATAGGAATGAAAACTCACCTTGAGTGATACTAAAATTGGAGTAAGACACGGGTGAAACACCAAAAGCTAAATCGTCGTAGTTTAAGAATACGACATCTAAGCTTGCTATATTATTGGAGATGGTATCTTTAGGGCTCTTTTGAGTCATATAATCATCTACAGATACGCATGATGGGGTATGATTATCTATACATAGCCTAATTTCGTCGCGATTATTCTCTATGATATAATAGGCTTTTTCTGAAATAACCTCATCATTTCCGTTGAGCCATTTAAGCGATCTGAAATTGCCATTTGAATCAAAGTTAGTAGCTAGATCTCCGTCTATTTTTCCGAATATAAAATTGCCTATATTTTCTATTATTAGTTCGCTTGCACTAGAAAATGTAGCGACGAGTGAAAGCATGAATAATGAATATACATATTTATTAACCAGCATCAATATCACCTGTAAATATACAATAATTTTAATTCTAGAGGGGTTGCCACTAGAGAGGTATTGCTCTCTTGTCTTGAAAAATAAACATAAATATTTATTTTTTGTGAGAGCGATTGTAGGTTACACGGATATTAAGACTCGGAGTTAATAAAAAGTTATCAATACTTATTATTGTTTTTAACGTGGTGCAGTGAGGGGCAATAAATTGAAGGAAGGTAACATTTCGGGTGCTCTATTAATAAGTTCATTATCTAAAGGAATCACGTTCGAATGAAAAGTTACCTTTGCTGCCGTGTGTGAACAGTTTGAACTATACGTTACACATTTCATAGCAACCCAATGTGCGACTTGTATCAATTAAACAAGGTAATAAATTCGACCTTTCTCATAAATGATACATTCATCAGTAGTATTGATCAGAAGTATGACATTTACCTTTAGGAAAATGGGGGATGAGCTATATTTAAAGTGTCGTTGTGACGAGGGTTGTGAAAAATCGCATTGAGCTTGATCAATGCTTAGTGTTTTTTCTCGGTTTTAAGCTGTCGTTCTGAGCAAATAGTTTTTGGTCTTCTAATAGTTTGCATAGAAGAAATGGTAGGAAATGAACATTACAATCAACAGGTTAAACATAGCCCTTATATCGTGAACGTTGTCAGGCTGAAACAGCCTATTGTTGTCTGTTCAGCATAGGAATGGATGGAAATGGTAAAAAAAGTTTTTATAGGGATACTATTGAGTGGGGTTGTATGTAGTGCTCAATCCGAAGATCTACTCGACATCTACAACCAAGCGTTGGAGTTTGATCCTATATATCGCGCTAGTATCTCCCAACACGATGCAGATAAGGAAGTGTATGATCAAGCATTGGCTGTCTTACTCCCGACGATAAAATTAGATTTAAGCCATACCGAAACCCAACAGGACATTGTTAGTGCAGATAACGATGTGTATGGTTCAGGCTCTACCGACTACCCCACTGATGAATTGAACTTATCGCTCACCCAATCTATTTATAGCTTTAGTAACTGGGCTTACTTTGCTCAGGCGAAAGAAGATGTAAAACGTATTGCGGCTGAGTTAGAAGGCATACGCCAAGAGCTGATTTTACGCGTTGCCGAAGCCTATTTTACCGTCTTAAAAAAGAGAGATACGTATTTAGGCATTGATGCCGAAGTCAAATCTCTGCAAAAGCATTATGAACGTGTCGAGCTGCAACTCAGCAATGGTTTAGCGAGAACCACGGATCTTCTTGATTCTGAAGCCCGCTATCTTCAAGCACAGGCTCGCCAAATCGAAATTGGCAACGAGTTACGAGACGCACTTCAAGCCTTGTATGAGATTACCGGAACCTTACCGAGCTCGATGTCAACGTTAGGAGAAGAGTTAACGTTGGCTCGCCCAGAGCCTTTTGCCGTTGAAACCTGGCTAGAAAACGCCCAAAAGAACAACCCCTCTATTCTTGCTAAACAAAATGCAATGTCTGCAGCTCTAGAAGAGATCCGACGTCAAGAAGGTGGGCACTACCCAACGTTAGATTTTGTGGCGTCTTACAACAAAAGCGAAACAGAAGGTTCGCTATTTGGTGGTGGCAGTGAAGTAGACACCTCAACGTATATGGTTCAGCTTAATATCCCTATTTACGCAGGTGGCGCGGTTTCATCCAAGGTTCGAGAAACTGAAAATCTCTACAACAAGTCAAAGGATGAACTCGAAGAAGTGTGGCGAAAAACCAGTCGTGAGACAAGAGCCGCCTTTACCGGCGTAACGAGTGCTATTAGTAAAGTGAAGGCGTTACAAAAATCGGTAGAAGCGTATGAGCTAGCCGTTGAAGTAAAACAGGAATCTTTTGAATCAGGGGTCGCGACCAGCGTAACGGTGTTGGATGCAGTGCGAGATCTCTTTATCGCCCGTACAGAATATTCAGCCGCTCGTTACGACTATTTATACAACAACTTACGGTTAAAACGTGCTGTGGGCACATTAACAGAGTTCGACTTACAACAAATAAACAATGCACTACAAGGCGAAGAGGTTCCTACCGATCTAAGAGCGTTAGATGAAGACTTAGAGCTAACAAACCTCGTTCTTTATTAGTGTGATATTTCATAAAAAATAGCAGTAATAACAATAATGAAAAGGAGTTCTACGTGACGACACAACTACTTATTTATGGTCAAGTTGAAGCGGTAAACAAGAAGCGCCATCTAGATTGGTCAATTAAAGCTGAAAACAACTACGACTTCGCTAGGAAGGTCAATTCGGTGCCTCTTATGGCGGTAGAATTCCCCAACGCATCAGTAGATTACACGATTGTTTTTGCTGGGGAAGGCGAAGAATTATTGCCCGTGGTCATTATGGGAATTCGGGAAGACCAGAACTTATACATTGATGATGAAGGAAAGTGGTCAGCCGAATACATCCCAGCATTTATTCGCCGGTACCCGTTTGTTTTTGCTAGTGGTGACCAGGGCAAAACCCTCACACTGTGTTTAGATGAATCCTATATAGGCTGTAATCAAGATAATCGGGGAGAACGCCTGTTTGATGCGGAAGGCGACCAAACGCAATACCTTGGGAAAGTGTTAGATTTTCTACAGGACTACCAGAATCATTACCAAAGAACCCAAGCGTTTTGTCGTAAGTTGTCTGAGCTCGATTTATTTGAGGACATGGGCGCAAAGTTCACTCTACCAACGGGTGAAGAACGAACACTAACGGGCTTTAAAGTGATCAATAAAGAGAAATTTAAAGCCATAGGTCAAGATGACCTAGCTCAATTGTTTGCCAATGACGGTCTGGAACTGGTTTACCAGCACCTTCAATCTTTACGTAACTTCAGCAAGATATTGAAAAATGTAAAGTCACCAAAAACTGAAACACAAGAGCAAGAAATGACAGATAGTGTGGAAGTACACTGATGGAACTCTTTATAAAACAGGTAATAAATGAACACGCATAAGTGTGTTTAGATCGGAAGAGCGG
>NZ_JBNGCJ010000806.1:0-1934 GCF_049974785.1 Vibrio genomosp. F10 str. 9ZD137 | reverse complement strand
GTTGTCGGAGCCGCTTCTGCCTACGGAGAAGAGGCGCTGACAACTGCAACCACCCTCAAACTGGCGAGAGCTCTTTGGATCGTGCCTGTGGCATTGGTAAGTGCGTTGATTTTTAGCAATGAATCTAAAAAAATCACCATCCCTTATTTCATTGTGTTCTACTGCGTAGCGATTTTTGTCAGCGACTTATTGCCACAGTTTGAAGATATCTATCAGGGGATATTTGCTTTAGCAAAGCAAACTTTGGTGCTGTGTCTTTTCTTAATTGGGTGTGGTATTTCAGTGGAGAAGCTCAAAGCTGCTGGGCCAAAACCTCTACTCTATGGCATTGCACTGTGGGCATTAATATCCACAACGTCACTTGCATGGTTAATGCTAACGTAAGGATGAAGGGCTTTAAACGGTGTTTGAACATCATGCTTTTAACATACTGTTTAAACATCGTGCTTTAAAACCTGAGGTAACAACAACAGTTGGATGACAGTAAGATTCAAAGCTCTTCTGCTTCTATTTTCACTTTAGATAATGTCACTTTGTCGCTTTTCTTACGCTTTACATTAATAACAAGCCCAACCACACAAAGAAAGGCCGACAATTCCGCCAATGATCGGACTAACCCTTGTGTGTTTATCGCAACCGTAACCAATATAACCACGGCACTCAATAAAACAGCTTTCATCCTTCTACCTATATGCACTTTCAATCCATTAATACGTTCTATTATGAGTTGTCGCTATATAGAGAAGAAATGATGTTTTGGACTAGGTAATACCAAAATTAACTAAGTTCAGAACTTGCTAGTTCAAATATCCTTCAATCCAGTTGATGAAGGTGCGTATTTTGGGTCGGTTTTCACTGCCTAAAGGGCACAGCAAATCATAACCTAAGTGTGTATTCATACTAGGGTATGGTGTAACAAACTCGCCCGAATCAATCCTATCTTTGACAAAATGATAGCGGCCCATAGCAACACCAAGGTGACTTCTTGCCGCTTCAATCGTCATAATTCGCTGACTGACGCTGTAAAACCGTTCAAAGACATCAATATCTAGATGATTCTCGTTTATCCATCGCTGCCACGCGTTTGAGTCAGACGCATGAATAAAGTTGATTCGTTTTAGAGACTCTAATCCATCTTCATAAATATGATGCTGCTTAGCATACTCAGGGGTACATACTGGAATATACATTTCACCAAATAGCCGCTGTTTATGCACGTTCGGGGAGTCATCGGCAGCAAAATAGATAGCAACATCAGCATGAGTACTATGGAATTCTTGCTGCTGCTCATGAGCAAATATATTTAAGTTAAATTTAGGGTATTTTGCTTTAAAGTCACCCAAACGAGGAATTAACCAGCCATTGGCAAACGCATTCGATGTAGCGATGCTAATCTCACCAATCATGTCAGTCGTATTAATATCATTAATCTCAGAAAAAATACTGTGCAGAGACTTAGACAGCGTTGTATGAAATCGCTTACCTTCTTCGGTCAGCTCTAACTTACGTGTCCCCCTAATAAAAAGCTGAAAGCCCAACTCTCCTTCCAGTACTTTTATTCTATGGCTTACAGCACCTTGTGTAAGGTGTAATTCTACGGCTGCCAGAGTAAAGCTCAGCGTTTTAGCTGCGATGTTAAATGTATGCAGATTTCTTAATAATAATTGTTGATTTGCCATTATGCCCCCAGGATATCATCCACATATAGATTAAATTTTTTAATTCATAGTACTCTTAATTTAGTTTGTTCGCATCACTAAATAAGCTTCTAATACTCTTCGATTTAAGCACATAAACTAGAGAGGACTCTTAGTCCGCTCACCACATAATTATTAGTTTCAAACAAAATTTAGGGGTATACATGAATATTCTTGGGTATATGCAAAAAGTAGGTAAAGCGCTGATGGTGCCAGTTGCTACCTTACCAGCTGCAG
>NZ_JBNGCJ010000805.1:0-2978 GCF_049974785.1 Vibrio genomosp. F10 str. 9ZD137 | reverse complement strand
AGTGTTGAAATTGTTTTAGATGGTGATTATAGCGAAGAGGAGCGAGTGCAACTGGCAGCAGCAGAACGAAACGATGTGTACTTCTTGCTCGAGGAGCGTACACAAAATGTCCTTGTTGATGTTATTGAGTCAAACGATGGAGACGCACTGGTTCGCTCAACAGGAAGCTGGTTGGCTGAAGGCTTCGTTGCTGGTATGCAGATCCGTATCGCAGGCGACAGCGCGAACGCGAACGATGAAGGGACCTACTACGAGATTCAATCCGTCACGAAAGAGGCATTAACCCTGACCACTAATGACCTTTCGGTAGAGATTGCGGTACGACTGGATGTGGCGGCAATTAGCAGTAGCCCAGGCCTAACAACTATTGTTAACAGTCATGGTAAGAGCTGGACCGATTTAGGGCTGACTGTTGACGATATCGTTGACGTTAATGGCGACATTTACCAGATAAAACGCATAGCTCAGGGGGTTCTTGACCTAGATGAAACGCAAGGAACAGCGACAGCGATACTGAACGCCGCAGACTACCGCCAAGCGGTGTTAACCAAAGTCGTTATTGATCAACGAGAAGACATTGATGTGGTACTGGCAGGCACGCTGGATGCTAAGGCCACGAACAATGTTTACTTAGGCTCAGAAAGTGACATGCATATCGGTGTGGTTTCGGGTGACAACGTTCGTATTAAGAGTAAAGGATCGTTAACGGACGGTGTAGGTAATGGCGCTTCAGTGACAGCGTCTTCGACACTGATTCTAGAAGCGGGTAATGGCGCCATTGGTTCAGACCAGAATCGCTTCACGATTGATCTTGGAACGGATGCAACGCTCACCGCACGTGCTAAACAAGACATTGTGATCACAGAGATCAATTCTGACATTAATGTCGCTACGATCTATTCAAGTAATGGAAAGGTTGATTTGTTCGCGTCAAGCGGCTCTATTCTCGATGCACTTAATCATGAATACGAAAACATTCGAGCACAGGATGTGGTTCTATCCGCAGACAGTGGAACGATTGGACGCATGGATAACCTGCTTGATATCAACCTGACAGGCGGCCTTATCACGGCCAATGCATTGAACGATATTGCATTGAACGAGACAGAGCTGGCCATGGGCGTTGAACATATCGCATCAAGCAATGGAGACGTGAAATTGGTTGCTCACACTGCGATTGTAGATGGTGTGGCCGACGAAGCGAGTGAAATAGCCGATATTATTGGTGCGAGCATTGAGCTGATTGCACGTCTAGATACGGTAGGTGAGTTTGGGAATGACCTAGAAATCGACACCGGCTCACAAACGGGGGATAACCTCACCGTGACCAGTTCAGAGAACACGCATCTTATTGAAATGGCCGGTGATCTCTATTTAGACCAAGTGAGTGCTGGCGCTGCAAGTATCGCCTTTATTGCCGCCTCTAACGGTCGAATACTCAATGATCGTCAATCCGGCGCGAATATCATTTCAGGTAAAGCTTATCTCTTTGCAGCAAAAGATATTGGTACGGCTGATAACGCCCTCACAACGGAGCTCGGTGGCATTCAAGGGCAGTCGACGACGGGTAACACGTACGTTGAAAACACCGGTGCGTTAAATATTGGTGGTGTCGTGACAGGCGCGCAGAATGGACTGTTGGCCGGAGGTCGCGTTCATATTGTTACCCGAAGCCCGATCACCATCACTGAAAATATTACGGCAGTGGGGGATATCAACCTCATCTCTACGGATAATTCAGCGAATGACGACATTGTGATTTCAGACGGCGTTACGCTGTCCACTTCAGCCAGTATTAACATCAATTCAGGTGATGGATTTATCTTGAGTCAGAACGCAGTGCTAAACGCAGCACAGGCGATTACGATTCAGATTGACCAAGGTGATATAGGAAATAACGACTCAGAAGGTGCAGCTGTTGATATTCAAGGCTCTGTGACTGCGGGAAGCCAGTTAGTGATTTCCGGTAACACCGACCAAGATTCCGTCACAGTGACTGGCACAGTGAAGGCGACTACGATTAATATTGATACGGGTTCGGACGCCGACACCATTGTTATTGATGCTCAAAGCATACTCGGTGACGTCACTATCGATGGCGGAGCGGGTAACGACACCATTACGGTCAACCAACTACACACCCGTTCGGGTTCTTTCACCATCGACGGTGAGGGGGGCAGCGACCAATACACCATTAACCGAACAGGAAATAATGCAGAATACCTCATTGATGTTGTTGATTCTGGCGCCGCAAATAACGGGGCCGATACTCTGACGATCAATGGCCTAGCGACCGATGATCACTTTCTTATTCGAGCGAACTTTGTTGCAGCAATGCACGAGGATGGCAATGGTGGATACGGAAGCACGGTTGAACGGATCAACTATGATGGCAACATCAATGCTCGTCTTACTATCAATGGTTTAGCAGGCAAAGACAACTTTGTCAGTGATGATACCAGCACCATTGTGACACTTGATGGTGGTGCGGATGACGACACCTTCCAAATTGGGCAACTGTTCGGTAGCGATCGTCAGTCGAGCTTAGGAACGGTAGCCGTTGGAGACGAGATAGAAACGACAGAAACGACATTGGGCTTCTTGAGTAAAGGTAACAGCTTGCCTATGGTCATTTATGGCGGTGATGGTCACGACAACATCAAAGTCTATTCAAACAAAGCCATTACCAAGCTCTACGGTGAAGATGGCGATGACAGCTTTATTGTTCGTGCCTTTTTACTCAAGGACAGTGGGCTAAGTAACAACAGTGTTGATGTTGAACTGTTCGGTGGTGAGGGCGAAGATAAGATTGAATACAGCATCAACGCAGCATTGAAAATAGATGGTGGTGCGGGTAATGATAAGGTGGTGGTACTGGGTACAGAAGGTGATGATAACTTTATGATCACCGAGGACGGCATCTTTGGAGCAGGCCTCAATATTGGTTATACGGGTGTAGAAGATCGGAAGAGCGGGTC
>NZ_JBNGCJ010000804.1:0-729 GCF_049974785.1 Vibrio genomosp. F10 str. 9ZD137 | reverse complement strand
GTCAGCGGGTATGCTCTTGGTCACGACACTGCCCGCACCGATAACACAACGATCTCCGATGCTCACACCATCAAGAATTACCGCCCCTGCTCCAATCCATACATTATCGCCAATCGTAATTGGGTTTGCAGTCGCTATCGGTAATACTCTCTCAGACAAACTCAACGGGTGGCTTGCGGTGCTGATGACAACATTTGGGCCTATTTGTACATATTGCCCAATGGTCACTTCTGCAAGATCCAGAATTTTAACATCGTAATTGAGAAAACCGCCCTCTTTAAAGTGAATGTTTTTTCCCATATCACAGTGAAAGGGAGGGACGATATGGACGCCATTGCTGCTCCCCAGTACTTCCTTCATGATGTTCTGGCGTAAACGTTCTTCTGAGGGACGTGAATGATTGAAGTCATACAACTTTTCCTTCACGGCTTGTTGAAAATGAAACAAATCAGAATTGATGGGGATCTGCACCTCAAATCCCGAAACTGTGTACTTCATACTAACCCCTTAATCAAAGCCTGAGCTTAGATAAAAATCGTGCCTTTTAGATACAAGACGCCATAACCTGCGATCGTCACTCGTTCACTTTGCACATCGCAATACACGACGCCCCCTCGACCAGAGGATTGGTACGCGACCAGTTTGTTCTTGTTCAAAATACCCGACCAATACGGGGCAAGACCCGTATGCATAGAACCGGTGACGGGATCTTCGTCACCTCCTGAAGCT
>NZ_JBNGCJ010000803.1:0-2192 GCF_049974785.1 Vibrio genomosp. F10 str. 9ZD137 | reverse complement strand
CGGCTGACTTTGACCTAACAGCAAGCTTGCAAGAAGCGGTAATGACCATCCCTGAAAACCTAGCCGGTTTGAGTTATTCGGATCCTTTAGGTATTGAGGTTGGTGACTTAAGCGATTCAGGGGCGGTTGCAGAAGAGCAAGAAGTGGATACCTCTATCTTTGGCAACTTGAAAGACAAGTTTGTATCTGGTCATGCGGCGTTCGCTTACTTGATTCTTATCCTGCTTTACACGCCTTGTGTGGCAGCGATGGGTGCTTACGTTCGTGAATTTGGTCAGATGTTTGCACGCTTCATCGCGGTTTGGACGATGGCGCTTGGCTACTTTGGCGCGACCTTCTACTACCAAGCAGCAAACTTTGCTGCCCATCCAGTGACAAGTGCAGTATGGATGGTGGCGATTGCTGGTGGTTTTGTGGTGACGTATCGTGTCTTCAAGAAAGTGGGCAGTAAGCAGAAAGCCCTAGAGGTGCAAGTCGTATGATTTTAACTGAACTTCATCAATACATTGATAGCCAAGGGGTTGCGGCTCGTAAAGAGCTCGCTGCAAAGTTTGGAATGAGTGAAGATGGCGTCGATGCGATGCTGAGTGTGTGGGTCAAGAAAGGGAAAGTTTCTCGCTTGGTCGATACGAATATGCATGGTCATACAACGCGTATTCGCTACACCATCAGCAAACAAGATGGTTTGTCGCTTAACGTGATGATGTAGTTCAGATCTTCAGACTCTCGTTGAAAAAGGCGAGATTAGAAAATTACAAAGCCGCTTATCTAAGATAAGCGGCTTTTTGTTATGTGTCTTTTCTGAAGTATTTTTCTTTAAAGCTCAATGAGATGAAGTCGAATTATGCTTTCTTGAAAATAGAACTAAGCGATAAAACGTTTTGAATACGAGTCAGGATAGCGGCTTGATCTTCTTCACTGCGCTGTTCGCCTTTTGTATTTCCCCATACTGGGCCAGGCCAAGCAATGTCGTCTTTGAAGCGTGCAATATGGTGGATGTGCAGTTGTGGCACCATGTTACCCAGTGCGCCAAGGTTCAATTTGTCTGGTTGGAACGTGGCTTCAAGTGCTTGGCTGACCGCCTGAGATTCATGTAGGAACTGCTGTTGCTCTTTCATTGGTAAGTGGTGCAACTCTTTGAGGTTGGCACGTTTTGGTACCAAGATAACCCAAGGCACAGCACTGTCTTTGTGAAGGAGTGCTAAGCTCAGTGGAAATTCGCCGATAAGCGTGGTGTCTTTCGCAAGTTGTGGGTGAAGTTCAAAGCTCATTGTCGTCTTCTCGCTGATTTTGTTTGAATCAGTATACGCCAGATAAAACAAAAGGTTGACGCTTTAACGCCAACCTTTCTAATTATCTCGAATCTCGAATCTCGAATCTCGAATCGCTTACATGCGCTCTAGAGTATCGATACCTAGAAGCGATAGACCTTGCTTGATAGTCTTCGCAGTGAGTGCAGCAAGCTTCAGACGGCTTTGCTTAACTGTCTCGTCTTCAGCCACAAGGATAGGGCATGCTTCGTAGAAGCTAGAGAATTGACCCGCAAGTTCGAACAGGTAGCTACACATGATGTGCGGCTGACCTTCGCGAGCAACAGACTGTACCGCTTCTTCAAATTGTAGAAGTTTCGCGATAAGGGCTTTCTCTTTCTCTTCAGTGATTTTGATTTCACCTTCAAGAGAGTCCATAGAAACGCCAGCTTTAGCAAATACCGAAGCAACACGAGTGTAAGCGTATTGCATGTACGGTGCAGTGTTGCCTTCAAACGCAAGCATGTTGTCCCAATCGAACACGTAGTCTGTAGTACGGTGCTTAGAAAGGTCTGCGTACTTAACCGCGGCCATTGCTACTGTGTTTGCGATGGCTTTCTTCTCGTCTTCTGCTAGCGTTGGATTCTTAGATTCAATGAGCTTCGCTGCACGAACCTCGGCTTCATCAAGAAGATCAGCAAGACGAACCGTACCGCCAGCACGAGTCTTGAATGGCTTACCATCTTTACCTAGCATCATGCCGAACGCGTGGTGTTCAAGAGACACTGATTCTGGAATGTAACCAGCTTTACGAACGATAGTCCAAGCTTGCATTAGGTGTTGGTGTTGACGCGAATCGATGAAGTAAAGTACACGATCCGCGCCCAATGTTTCATAACGGTATTTCGCACAAGCAATATCGGTGGTTGTGTAAAGGAAACC
>NZ_JBNGCJ010000802.1:0-1051 GCF_049974785.1 Vibrio genomosp. F10 str. 9ZD137 | reverse complement strand
AAAATCACAGCGAGTCTTAACGCTGCTATTAAGTGGAAAATAATGGTTGGCGTATAATCGCGAAGCGATGGCCAACTGTTATTTTTCCGCTTGAATGCCTTTGTTAGTTGGACATTCAACACTGCAGCTACAAATTAAATTATTAACGTGATATTACTGAATTTAGTTTATTAAAAACAGATGATTAGCGACGCAATGTGACGAACGAAGTTGATTAGTTTTCGTAGCGTGTTGTAAAGGCGATGACAGTTGACCATCAAAGCAAGCAAACCGAAACGAAGCTAAAAGCAATTTCAGTTTAAACCTATTTTCAAAGGTATAATGTAAACCAAATTTGCACGCTCTGTAGTCCAACTAACGCCCTGCTAAGTGGCTAGCAACGCAAACCACGATACTTAAACTAACTACCGTAAACACTGTACCAGACTAGAACCAAAATCGCCGAGCGTTGATAGTCCGTCTTAAGCAGTTTGTTAACTTTATTTACTCCGCTAGATCTTCGACTATGTAAAACCCCCATAGACCCTTTTTGACTTTCACTTTAACTAAGTCGCCTCGCTTATAAGAGCTAGTTTGCGATTCATCAACACTTATATAAGCAACCTTACTACCATCACTAACGTGTACGTAGTTAAATTGAGAGCCATTTTTGAACATCATTGACGATACTTTTACAACTTCAAAAGTTTTTAGATGGTGCTCTTCATTCGCGAATTTATGGTTGCTCACGGCAAAGAATGCTATTGAGGTTAATATGGCAAACATACTAGTTAACGGAAAGTTTAACTTTCTTTCGTAAAAGCGAGTCGCGTCGTTAGGAGATCTTAGAACATTAATACTTTTGTTCGCTTTCCATTTTTGAAAAATACGAACTATTGGAGCAAAAGCTAATCCAACACTTGCACTAATTATAGATAACCACCCACCATCCAATACGTTAGCAAAAGCCGCGAAACTTAGTTGATAGAGGGAAAAACTGAAAGATGCTACCAATAATATTGTCCAGATCATCAAGTTCCTTATAAAGTTAACGCCCAATTAAGGGGTGAAC
>NZ_JBNGCJ010000801.1:0-4359 GCF_049974785.1 Vibrio genomosp. F10 str. 9ZD137 | reverse complement strand
GAGAGCGAGTGTCTTTATTGACTTGATTAGACAGCTCTTCACATTGATGCTTATCATAAATATAGTCTTTCTCATCAACGCCGTTTTTATCGATGATAAGGTTCGCATGAACGTTTACAGAAAGTATTAGAGAAAGTGAAAGTAAGCCTACGCGTTTCATTGCCAGTTCCTATTGATCGTTTAGGGAGATAGGCCAAAGTGTATAAAGACTGAGCGAGAACAACTAGGAATATCCCTTATTCCAAAAAGTCACTTGCCAACCGAACTAGTTAAAATCCATAAAAAAACCCCAACCAAAAGGTCGGGGTTTGATCATCAACATTTCGTGCTAGCGAAACATCTTATAACGTCAGAAGTCTTACTTCTTTTTAGCTGGTTTGTCAGCTTTTTTCTTGCTTGCTGCTGTTTCTTCGGCTGCTTCACCTTCAACAAATGCTTTACCGTAGTAAGAAGCGATTAATACTTCTTTCAACTCATTGATCAATGGGTAACGTGGGTTAGCACCTGTACATTGGTCATCAAACGCATCTTCAGCAATTGAATCAACTTTCGCCATGAACTCCGCTTCGTTAACGCCAGCAGCTTGGATTGACAGTGGAATATCCATTGCAATTTTAAGCTCTTCTAACCAGTTAAGCAGCGCATTAACTTTAGTTTCAGTATTACCTTCACGGAAACCTAAATGCTCTGCAACTTCAGCGTAACGAGCACGTGCTTTAGGACGGTCGTACTGAGAGAACGCAGCTTGTTTCGTTGGGTTGTTAGTCGCATTGTAACGAACAGTGTTCGAGATTAACAATGCGTTCGCAAGACCGTGTGGAATGTGGAATTCAGCACCTAATTTATGCGCCATTGAGTGACACACACCTAGGAAAGACTGAGCAAAAGACATACCAGCGATGGTTGCTGCATTGTGCACTTTTTCACGGGCAATTGGATCTTTCTTACCGTTAGCGTAAGAGCTTGGCAAGTACTCTTTAAGCATCTTAAGTGCTTGCAGAGCGTGACCATCTGAGTATTCGTTTGCTAGAACTGAAACATAAGCTTCTAATGCGTGTGTAACGGCATCGTAACCACCGAATGCACATAGAGACTTAGGCATATCCATTACAAGGTTAGCATCAACAACAGCCATATTTGGCGTTAGTTCGTAATCTGCTAATGGGTATTTTTGACCTGTTTTTTCGTCAGTTACAACAGCGAATGGTGTCACTTCAGAGCCTGTACCAGAAGTTGTTGTGATACATACTAGTTCTGCTTTTGCACCCATTTTAGGGAACTTGTAAATACGTTTACGGATATCCATAAAGCGCATAGATAGATCTTCGAAATCTGTTTCTGGGTGCTCGTACATTACCCACATAATTTTCGCAGCATCCATTGGTGAACCACCACCAACCGCTAAGATAACATCAGGCTGGTAACTTGCACATGCTTCAGCACCAGCTTTAACTACCGCCAATGTTGGATCCGCTTCTACTTCATGGAATACTTCAACTTCCATGCCTTTTTCTTTTAGGATGGCACGTAGATCATCAATGTAACCGTTGTTAAATAAGAAACGGTCAGTAACGATGAGTGCACGTTTTTTACCTTCAAGGTCAGTCATTGCGATTGGTAGACAGCCGCGACGGAAGTAGATAGATTTTGGTAGTTTGTGCCACAACATATTTTCTGCTCGCTTAGCTACAATTTTCTTGTTGATAAGGTGCTTAGGACCTACGTTTTCAGAGATAGCGTTACCACCCCAAGAACCACAGCCTAGTGTCAATGAAGGAGCCAATTCGAAGTTGTAAAGGTCACCGATACCACCTTGAGATGAAGGCGTATTCACAAGAATACGTGCAGTCTTCATTTTGTCACCGAAGTACGCAATACGATCTTCGTTGTTGTCTTGGTCAGTGTAAAGCACTGAAGTATGGCCAACACCACCGATGTCTAATACGATACCTGCTTGACGTACAGCATCTTCAAAGTCTTTCGCTTTGAATAGGCCTAATGTTGGAGATAGTTTTTCATGAGCAAATTCGTCATCCCATGAAGCTTCTAAGCCTTCACCGATAAGAATTTTAGTTGACGTTGGTACTTTAACGCCTGCTAGCTCAGCAATCTTGTATGCTGGCTGACCTACGATTTTCGCGTTCAGTGCGCCATCGATAAGCAATACTTTACGTACTTTCTCTGCATCTGCCGTGTTTAGCACAACTGCGCCGTATTTTGCAAAACGAGCTTTAACTTCGTCGTAGATAGATTCAACAACAATCGCCGCTTGCTCAGAAGCACAAATAACGCCGTTATCGAATGTTTTAGACATTAAGATAGAAGATACAGCACGTTTGATATCTGCAGTTTCATCAATAACTACAGGCGTGTTACCTGCGCCAACACCGATAGCAGGTTTACCTGAAGAGTAAGCCGCTTTCACCATGCCTGGACCACCAGTTGCAAGGATCATGTTGATGTCGTCATGTTTCATCAGTGTGTTAGACAATTCAACTGAAGGTACGTCAATCCAACCAATAATGTCTTTTGGTGCACCCGCTTTAATTGCTGCGTCTAATACGATTTTAGCTGCGTAGTTAGTGGCATTCTTAGCGCGTGGGTGTGGAGAGAAGATACAACCATTACGTGTTTTAAGACAGATTAGTGCTTTAAAGATAGCGGTTGAAGTTGGATTGGTCGTTGGAACGATCGCACAAACAATACCTAGTGGTTCAGCGATAGTAATCGTACCACCTTCATCGTTACGGTCGATGATGCCACACGTTAGTTCATCTTTATATTTATTGTAGATAAACTCAGAAGCAAAGTGGTTTTTGATAACTTTATCTTCCATGATACCCATGCCAGATTCAGTTGCCGCCATTTTAGCTAGTTCGATACGAGCTGTTGAAGCTGCTAGAGATGCTGCACGGAAGATTTCATCAACCTTCTCTTGTGGAAAGTTCGCAAATTCTTGTTGCGCCGCTTTTACACGAGCTACTAGAGCGTCTAGTTCAGCCAAGTTCGATACAGGCATAGTGGATCTCCTAAAATAAATAAATGTTAAAAACTTTTTATTAAGATTGCGCCGAGATGCTTAAAACTACTGTCAAGAACCAATCCAATTGCACAGGCTTAGTAAATTGCTTTCAGGGCTGAGTATAATATTTCAGGCCATGAAAAAAATTGACTCAGATCAGTTCTCAAAAGGCAATTACCTACAAAGTAGCAGTTAAAACACCGAAAAAAACATAAGACACTGAAAACAAATGATTAAAAGCCATAAAATCAGTGATTAAAAATCACGCAGTCAGATAAATAAAACTAAATAACTTTCACAAAGCTGTAAAAAAGTTACATATTTCTATAATAAAGTACATTTAGTGTCACTTTTTACGTGCTACGAGCTTAAACGTTTTTGAGATAAATGTGGCATAAATGATAGAGATTTTTGTCATAAATGTGGGAATGCACTCAATTTTTTTCTTCGCGATTTAACTTTATCTTTGATTTCAATCTCTACTCTTTCGCTGTTCGGTCCATGAGATCGGATTACTTATTTTGTATGGAATAAGCAAAAAAAAATCATCTCGAACACAACATTACCGCTCGTACAAAAAAACAATTTACCCTAGAATCGCGGCAAATTATTTCACCCTATTTTACGGTTGCCGAGTTAGAACTATGACTTCATTCGAAATCGCCATTTTTTTACAGTTTTTTTTAGGATTGGTTGCTGCGGTGAATCCCGTTGGAATCATGCCCATTTTTGTTTCGTTGACGGGGCATATGACACCGGAAGAAAAAAACAAAACCGCACGAACAGCGAACATTGCTGTTGCTATGATTTTGATCGTGTCACTGCTAGCAGGCCAAGTATTATTGGATATGTTTAGTATCTCTCTAGACTCATTTAGAGTGGCAGGCGGGCTACTGCTGCTTAGCATCGCTTTCTCAATGATGAGCGGAAAACTCGGCGAAGATAAGCAAAATAAACAAGAAAAGTCTGAGTATGTAAGTAAGGAACAAATTGGTGTCGTCCCCTTGGCCATGCCCCTGATGGCCGGCCCCGGTGCGATCAGTTCAACCATTGTTTATGGAGCCCGCTACCCAAGCACGCTTGATACGCTGGGCATCATTATTACCGTAGCCATCTTTTGCTGCTGCTCTTGGTTGCTATTTCGTTCAGCGCCTCTTATCGTGCGTTTTTTAGGGCAGACCGGTATCAATGTGATTACACGTATTATGGGGCTTATATTAGGTGCTTTAGGTATAGAGTTTATCGCAAACGGGCTAAGGAACTTATTTCCCGGATTAGCCTAGGGTGTGTTGATCTTTCAAGCTAATTTTTGCAGCAACTTGTTGGGTATTGAGACA
>NZ_JBNGCJ010000800.1:0-992 GCF_049974785.1 Vibrio genomosp. F10 str. 9ZD137 | reverse complement strand
GCCGCTTAGCAGAGCGTTAGTTGCCCACCGATTACAATCAATCGGTAGGGAATTTCTGCTTCTGGTGTAGAACTCGCATTATGCGAATAATTGAACCTTCTACCCAGTACGAAACGATCATTGAGATTTCGGGAATAATGAGTAATCGTCCTCGAATTCCATCCCTTTGAACACCCATCAATGGTTGTTCGAGTAAGTTTTCTACTTTAGCCTCAATAATTTCATCAGTTTTTTCAGCCGCATCAGGGTTAAAGTCATAAAGAAA
This sequence comes from Vibrio genomosp. F10 str. 9ZD137, assembly GCF_049974785.1. Classification (NCBI taxonomy): domain Bacteria; kingdom Pseudomonadati; phylum Pseudomonadota; class Gammaproteobacteria; order Vibrionales; family Vibrionaceae; genus Vibrio; species Vibrio genomosp. F10. The sequence continues at coordinate 727 of NZ_JBNGCJ010000800.1, read as the reverse complement.
CTCAAAGATCTTCTCACGATCATTTAGCGATTCTTCTTCCCATAAAATCATTGCTGGCCTCGATTACGAATTTTGGCCTTTCGTTCAGCCATCCGTGCTTTAGCTGAGTTATGTTCAACAAATGAAGATTTTCCTGAGTCAAACTTCTTAAATGCTAGGTTTATTTGTTCAGTTAACCAAGCGTCATGAGATAATGTTTTTCTTTGTTGCTCAGCCATTTGTTCAGTAAGTTCACGGCAAGCATCGCTGAGTGTGCGACCTTGGCTCTCAGCCATTTGTTGGGCTAAACGTTTAATTTCGTCATCAACACGAAATTGAATTCTAGTGTCCATGAGTAGCTCCCTAAGTTTACGTGTGTACAAATGTTAGCACTAGAGTCGAACAAGGGCAACTAACAAACGGCTCAAGAGGGATTGCCAACGCTTGGCGACTTTAGTACAAAATTGAAGCCCAGTGTTTACAGTGTGTTTTTTGAGTCCGGCGGAGCGTTGTCAACCCCTTAGCCGGGCGTTATAAGGTGTTCTCTAAATCAGTGTTTTTTGAAGTTTAGCGAGTACGTTTTTTTGCCGTTTTACCGAATTAAATCGCCAAAGTGTATTGGATTTAGAAAAAGAGTTTTGCAGTTTGTCTTGCTCCTTAATTTGGTTTTTCACTTGCGAATTCATCAATGGGTAAAACGAATTTTTAGTGTTTGTTGTGGCTTATTTTTCCATTTCGTCCATCAAGT
>NZ_JBNGCJ010000799.1:0-3344 GCF_049974785.1 Vibrio genomosp. F10 str. 9ZD137 | reverse complement strand
GTGCTAGGCGAGCGGCTTCTGGCGTATTGGGGGCTACGTTAAGTGGTGTTTCATACCAGCCAGTGAAGTAAGCAACCGGCTCTGCAACACTCCAAAACATCAGGCCAATACCCATACCCGCTGCGAACAGCATTGAGAACCAGGAAATTAATGAATAATCTGCAACGGCATCTTGTCCACCTAGGCGAATTTTGCCAAATGGCGAGACCACAAGAGCAAGGCAAAATAATACAAAGATATTCCCAGACCAAATGAACAACCAATCAAAAGCGCCAATAATTTTCCATTTGACTCCGTCAAGTGCCGTCTTGGCGGTTTCAGCATCTGAAAACAATACTGCGAGCAAAAATAGCCCAATTAAACCCGCGCTAATACCAAATACAGGGTTGTGTACGTCAAACCCCCATTTCTGAACGTTATCTTGGCCTACGGTATAGTCCGTGCTGTCAATACTGTACTTATCGATCCCTTTCGTCATCATTCCTCTCTTAAAACTAAAATCATAGTCGATATAAAACACGACCAGTAAAAATCACCTATTTTTACCAATCACAGTAAGTGGTTAGAAATAGCGTAGAAAAAAGCTAGATAGCAAGACAGAATTTTCGGTAGATAGAGAGTCTACAATCAAAAACTCTAATGCAGTTATCGAGTGTTTTAACAAGCTAAGAAGACCCGTCATTTACTGCGATAGGTATTAATACCTATGATGGTTTCTAGTGGTCGTAATTCGCATCTGTAATGATACGTTATTTCATGGTGAAAATCAGTAATCCGTACGTATCCTTGTAACTTTACTACTATATTTCAGACCAGTTGAGTGAAAATTGTACTTAAAAGAGACTGGGTTGACTTATTTTGATAGAAAAAATACAAAAGCCTAGTGAAGTACTAGGCTTTACAAGCTTTAAATATAAAACTGAATGTATATCAAATTGTATCTTGGAAGGCGTGACAACTGACTCTGACTCTCACCCTCCCCTCGCCCTACTCTCAGTTTCGGCTCGAAAAAGACAGTAAGGTTCCTGCTCCAATGAAAACACCGCCCGTCAAACGATTAAATAGCTTGGCTCTTCCTTTTGCAAATAACCAACTAGAGGAGCGATTCCCCAAGCGTACGTAAAGCATTAACCATGAAAATTCCAAGACAACAAATGTTAAGCAGAAAATGATGTACTGAACCAGCATATTTGAGCTTGCATCAATAAATTGTGGGAAAAGTGCACTAAAAAACAGAATCGCTTTAGGGTTACTTGCTCCCACAATGAAGCCACTCAGAAAGTGTTCGCGAATATTGGCCTCTTCACTTGGCTTATTGTCTGCTGCTTGATAGTCCTGTTGCTGAGAGCGAAAAGACTGAATGCCGAGGTAAACTAAATATGCCGCGCCTATCCATTTAATAATATTAAATAGCCACTCTGAAGATGAGATGATGACCCCTAGGCCAACGAAAGATAAGGTTAATATCGAGGTAATAGCGGTTAAGCTACCAAGAGCCGTGTAAAGACCCGTTTTGGTACCATGAGTGACGCCTTTCGTCATACATAAAAGTGCACTCGGTCCTGGTGATGCCGTTAGTACGAGAACGGCAATAAGATACACAATCCATGTGTCTAATGTCATATTCAACTCCTTTAATTGGTTTCAACACTAATTGAACAGAAAATATTCATAATGTAAACCCTATAATCGGTTGATATTCTTGCTCAGATACAAAAAAGCCGAGCTAAATTGCTCGGCTTTTGTTCAACGTGATTAACGATTATTCGTCATCAGGCTCTTCGTTCACTTCACTATCAGAGTCTGTACTGCTCTCTACATCCGGTGACGTAACTTCACTTGAAGCTGTCGCACCTTCAGAGGCTTCTTCAGATTGCTCATCATCCAACAGTTCAGATTCTTCAACTTCATCAATACGTTGAAGACCCACTACATTTTCATCATCTGCAGTACGAATCAGAGTAACACCTTGAGTATTACGACCCACTTGGCTGACTTCAGATACACGGGTACGAACCAAGGTTCCAGCATCCGTGATCATCATCATTTCATCGCCTTCATCAACCTGAATAGCACCAACTACTGGGCCATTACGGTCTGAAACTTTGATGGAAACAACACCCTGAGTCGCTCTACCCTTAGTTGGGTATTCAGCTAATTGTGTACGTTTACCATAACCATTCTCAGTGACCGTCAAGATTTCACCGTCACTAGAAGGAACAATAAGTGACACAACTTGATCGCCATCGACCAGTTTCATACCACGAACACCCGCTGCGGTACGACCCATCGGACGCACTTTATCTTCACTAAAGCGAACCACTTTACCCGCTTTAGAGAACAGCATAATGTCACTGTCGCCATTGGTGATATCAACACCAATCAATGAATCTTCGTCACGTAAGTTAACAGCAATTAGGCCATTAGCACGTACGTTAGCAAACTGATCTAATGATGTTTTCTTAACGGTACCGTCGCCAGTTGCCATGAAGATGTACTTCTCTGGGCTGAACTCAGAAACCGGTAAGATTGCGGTAATACGTTCGTTTTCTTCCAATGGAAGGATATTGACGATCGGCTTACCACGAGCAGTACGGCTCGCTTGCGGTAATTGGTACACCTTCAAGCGGTACGTTTTTCCACGAGTTGAGAAGCATAAGATGTTGTCATGAGTATTAGCAACCAGCAGACGCTCGATGTAATCCTCTTCTTTCATCTTAGTGGCACTCTTACCTTTACCACCACGACGCTGTGCTTCGTAGTCGCTTAAGATTTGGTACTTAACGTATCCTTCGTGAGAAAGCGTGACAACAACGTCTTCACGCGCAATAAGCTCTTCCATATCAATATCATGGACAGCGGCTGTAATTTCAGTGCGACGGGCATCACCAAAGTTATCTCTTACTAGCTCAAGTTCTTCACAGATAACTTCCATCAAGCGCTCTGTGCTGGCAAGGATATGCATTAACTCAGCGATTTCTTCGAGCAATGCTTTGTACTCATCTAGAATTTTCTCATGTTCTAGACCTGTTAATCTATGAAGACGCAACTCCAAGATTGCTTGAGCTTGGGTTTCCGTAAGGTAGTATTGACCATCACGAATACCGTACTCATCTTCAAGCCAATCAGGACGAGCAGCATCGGTGCCTGCACGCTCTAGCATTGACGCGACATTACCAAGATCCCATCCACGGGCAACAAGCTCAACTTTCGCTTCTGCCGGTGTCGGAGCGTTCTTGATCAGTGCGATAATTTCATCAATGTTCGCTAGAGCAAGAGAAAGTGCTTCAAGAATATGCGCACGCTCACGAGCTTTTTTCAGCTCATAAATGGTACGACGGGTA
>NZ_JBNGCJ010000798.1:0-382 GCF_049974785.1 Vibrio genomosp. F10 str. 9ZD137 | reverse complement strand
GGCTCTTCTTTAGGGCAACTGGGGATTGGCTATATCGGCGTTAATGGTAGCGTTCCTTACATCGCTATTTTTTCTTTGTTGTCACTGGCCATCATGGTTTTAATTTTCGGAAAATCGGAGCAACCAGAAAGCGAAGAAGCATCGAGGCTGTCTATCCGCCAAATAGCTAAGTTGAACCATGCTGCCATAATGGGGTGCATCGTCTCTGGCTTAGTATTAGGCGCTGTTTATGGGCTAATGCCGTTAGAGCTTAGCCACCGCGGAATTGGAAATAGTGAAATAGGCAGCTTGATGGCACTGGTGATACTCGGTGGGATGGCCGTTCAACCTACGGTTCCTTGGTTGTCGAAATACCTCGGCCGAACACTTCTCATGGCCATGT
>NZ_JBNGCJ010000797.1:0-2312 GCF_049974785.1 Vibrio genomosp. F10 str. 9ZD137 | reverse complement strand
GGCTAGTCGTACTCAGGCGTCTGTTGGTGAAATTAGAGGTGTGATTGATAAAGTCCAGCGTGGAACCCAAGACGTTGTTGCAACGATCCAAGAAGGTCACCAACTTGCTCATGACTCTTCCAGTCAGGTTAATACCGCTGTTGAAGAGCTGAGTCATATCTTTGCCGCAATCGCTGCGATTAACGATATGAATAGCCAAATTGTTAGAGCGGCAGAAGAGCAGCAAACGGTCTCGGCAGAAGTGAACCAGAGTGTGTCGAATATTAGGGATCTAAGCGCACAAATTGTTAGCCAGGCGGGTGAGTCAGAATCGATTGGTAATCAAATTAATACGTTGTCGGAGAAGCAGCAGCAGTTGGTGAGTCAATTCAAAGTTTAAGTTCTTGGTTGAATGATCTTCCAGCGCGATAAAAATCCAAGTGTCTCTCAGGCACTTGGATTTTTTTATGAATGCTTCTTAAGGCCAGGTCGTGATGTCTAAATGGAAAGGTGAGAGGAAAGAACACACCCTAATAAGTAAGAACGCAATTTTTTTTAGTGAACGGCATTAGGGCTTTGAACTGCCTATCATTGACGTCGCTCCGCTTCCAGTGACCTCAAATAGTTTGGTTATTTTGAGGTTTTTGTTCACACACTCTGTTACAAATGACAATGCCACTCAAATATTTTTTAGAGCAGTAAAATAAATATTCCTTAATTTACAGCTTCTAAGTCTTTTCTTGGCAATCAATCCCACAATATACTCAAATTATTTTGAATTTTTTAACATTCAGGAGTAGTATCGATTTGCTCTTCACCGTTACGGTGTAACACGGAATTAACAATAAAATAAACTTTGCGTAACACCCTGCGCGACCTCATTGTTCGTTAAGGGCTTTATTGCACAGAAAGTGTCACTCAGCCGACACATAGGAGTAATTATGTTGGACGTAGTTGAACTATCACGTCTCCAATTTGCAATAACAGCGATGTACCATTTCTTATTCGTACCGTTGACTTTAGGCTTAGCGTTTTTGCTTGCCATTATGGAGTCTCTGTATGTCATGACCGACAAACAAATCTACAAGGACATGACTAAGTTCTGGGGTAAGTTATTCGGTATTAACTTTGCGTTAGGTGTAGCTACTGGCCTAACAATGGAATTTCAATTTGGTACTAACTGGTCTTATTACTCCCATTATGTGGGTGATATTTTTGGTGCCCCTCTTGCCATTGAAGCGTTAGTCGCTTTCTTTTTAGAATCAACCTTTGTGGGGCTTTTCTTCTTTGGTTGGGAAAGGCTGTCAAAGCGTCAGCACTTAGTTGTGACTTGGCTCGTTGCGCTAGGCTCAAGCTTTTCTGCGTTGTGGATCCTCGTTGCTAATGGCTGGATGCAAAATCCAATCGGTGCAGAGTTCAACTTTGAAACCATGCGTATGGAAATGGTCAGCTTCTCGGAAGTTGTGCTTAACCCAGTTGCTCAAGTTAAATTCGTTCACACGGTCGCTTCTGGCTACGTGACAGGTGCGATGTTTGTTCTTGGTATCAGTTCTTACTACCTTCTGAAAGGTCGTGATGTGGCTTTTGCTCGTCGCTCTTTTGCTATCGCTGCTTCATTTGGTATGGCGGCTATCTTGTCGGTGATCATCTTAGGTGATGAGTCTGGCTACGAGCTCGGTGACGTACAAAAAGTGAAGCTTGCTGCTATCGAATCTGAATGGCACACCGAAGAAGCTCCGGCTGGTTTTACCGTTTTTGGTATTCCGAACCAGGAAACAATGGAAACGGATTACGCGGTGAAAATCCCCTACGTCATGGGCATCATCGCTACACGTTCTCTTGATACCGAAGTGACGGGCTTACGTGACCTGCGTGATGAACATATTGTGCGCATTCGTAACGGTATGGTGGCTTACGAATTGCTTGAGCGAATCCGTGAAGGCGATCGCAGTGAAGAAAACCTAGCTGCATTTGATGAGATCAAAGTGGACTTAGGCTACGGTTTACTGCTGAAGCGATATACCGATAATGTCGTTGATGCAACTGAAGAACACATTCAAGCGGCCGCTGATGACTCTATTCCTACCGTTTGGCCGTTATTCTGGTCATTCCGTATTATGGTTGCTTGTGGCTTTATCATGTTGTTTGTGTTTGGTGCTGCGTTTATTCAGACGTGTCGTCAAAAAATCGAACAAAAACCGTGGGTATTAAAAGCGGCTCTACTAAGTATTCCATTACCATGGATTGCAGTTGAAGCGGGTTGGTTTGTTGCTGAATATGGTCGTCAACCATGGGCTGTCGGTGAAATTTTGCCCGTAAACGTTGCGGCTTCT
>NZ_JBNGCJ010000796.1:0-2937 GCF_049974785.1 Vibrio genomosp. F10 str. 9ZD137 | reverse complement strand
TTGTTTGCCAAGCTCAACGCAAAGAAGCCTTTAAGCATTTTGTTTCGCGTAAAGCTTTGGATGTGGATGGCTTAGGCGTAAAAGTGATAGAGCAGCTGGTCGATAAAGAGATGGTCTCGACGCCAGCAGATTTATTTAAACTGTCTGCGGGTGTTTTGACGGTTCTGGATCGCATGGGGCCTAAATCGGCACAAAATATAGTGTCTGCCCTTAACAAAGCCAAAGAAACTACGCTTGCGCGATTTATCTACTCTTTAGGTATACGAGAAGTGGGTGAAGCAACCGCTAATAATTTAGCGCAGCATTTTTTGACCTTAGAGGCGATACAAGTGGCGACTCACGAGCAGCTGCTTGACGTTTCCGATATCGGTGAAATAGTTGCCGCGCACATCACCACCTTTTTTGCGCAAGAGAAAAATGTCAATATCATCTTAGATTTGATTGATCAGGGGGTTCATTGGCCAGACCTTTCACGGCTTCAAGACAGTTCTTTACCAAAGCCTCTAGAAGGTAAAGTTGTGGTATTGACGGGCTCCCTTTCTCAATTAACTCGAAGTGAAGCGAAAGAAGCATTGCAAAAGCTCGGCGCTAAAGTGACGGGCAGTGTATCGAAAAAAACCGATATGTTGTTTGCGGGCAGCGCAGCAGGGTCTAAGTTGGCCAAAGCGGAAGAACTGGGTATTGAAGTGAGAACGGAACAAGATTTGGTCGATTTAATTCCTTAGTCCTCTTTACTAAGCTGATAAAAATAACTAAAAACCCCAAAAAAAGGCACAAATCGATAAGGTTGGTGCCTTTTTTTATGATCGAAATATAGTCTTGGGAATTGTGGCTAACAACAAAAATAAAATAGAGTGATGTTGTTCAAATTATTAATTATAGACTGGTTTGATGCTAAAACTATGCGATCCACTTCAAGTAAATATGGGGCTAGTTTTGTTTAAGTCCTTGTTTTTTAAGTGTTTGATTTTGTTTTGGTAAAGTTCATTTTATTTATACGATCTTGATCACTAACTAGAGTAAAGTTTGGCCTGGCTCATATTTTTTTAGATAAAAATTAAGTTCTCGTTGATATTTTTTGATGCAAAGTTAGTCTGTAACTCATGGATGCACGATGTGTATGCAGGAAATAAGAAAATCAAAAATTAAGGTTAAAAGATTAATGTTAATTTAGATTTTCGACATAGGAATTGTTTTCTCCCTTCGGCGGCCAACTTAAGGTGAGAAATATAAAATAGCTATATATCCATTTTTTAGGAGTTTTTCCATGGACAACAAAATGTTTAAACGTACTTTACTAGGTGCAGCAGTTTCTCTAGCTGCAGTATCTGGCTCAGCTAACGCTGCAATCGAATTAGCGGGTCAAGCTGTTCAAGTTTATGGCCAAGCGGCTGGTGGTGTTCAGCTTTGGTCTCCAAGCGGAGAAGGTAAAGACAACACAGTAGTTGTTGATATTGAATCTCGTATCGGCTTCCGTGGTGTAGTTGAGTTCGATGATTTTGCTCCAGATTTCGTGTGGCAGATTGAAGGTCAGAATGCTAACAATAGTACAAATGGAGGCCAATTTGGTGCTCGTGATACATACATTGGTTTCGCATTTGATGGATTAGGTTCATTCAAATTTGGTCGTCAGCTAGTTGCTGCATACAACTACGTCGATTGGCCACACTCAAACCCTGGCCTAGGTAACGTTTTTGATTGGCACAATGCGATTGACGCATCTTACGTTGACCGTACAGATAACAATCTTCGTTTTGATTCAGTGTCATTTGGTGGTTTCAATATTCAAGCAACACTAAGTGGAATGGGTTCAACAACAGATGCACTAGTATCAAGTGTTGGTGCTTCTTTCTCTAGAGATTCATTTAGCATCCACGGTGGTTACTACCACCAAGGAGAGTATGACACCTCTGGTACTAACGATTCTCCAATTATCAAGAACCCAACTACTGGTGATTACGAGATCAACAAAGACTTCGGCGCAGCTGTGTTAGGTAAAGGCGGTGATGTTTCTTACGCTATCGTTGGTGGTTCAGCTTACTTAGGTGACGTGACGTTAACAGCTGCATTCAAAAACATGCAAAACAACCGCACTGACGATTCACAAGATGCATTCTCAGCGACAGCTCAGTATGTGATCGGTGGTCAGTGGGTTCTAAAAGCGGGTTACGCAGCAACTTCTGAGTCAGATAAGAAAATCAAGTCTAAAGGTGCGGACGATAGCTCTACAGCAATTACTGGTCGTCTAGGTTACTTGCTTCCAAGTACTTACCTATACGCAGATGTACGTAACTACGATATGTTAGGTGACACTAAAGGCGATGATGGCACACGCTTCATCGTTGGCGCAGAATACTACTTCTAATCAGTTACATAGCTAGCAGTATTATGTAGTATAAACGAGCATCTAGATTAGATGCTCGTTTTCATTTAAAGGAGAATATAAATGAAAGTAATGAATAGAATGTTAGTTGTTGGTGCCATGATTACTTCATTCGCTCCTATGGCTGCCGTTGATGTAACCATTGATAGAAACATATCTGCAGTGATAGCCAATGGTGAAGAAGTTGGATTCTTTGTATTAAAGAAAAGTACATTCGAGTATGAGAATGGGCAAAATCAAATTGTTGTTAGAGCTGCCCAACTTGTCGATAAACAGGGAGAAAAAGAAAAGTTTAATTCACACCCTGTTGTTATCACATTTGATGCTGCAGATACGACTTTGAAAATTGATATAGAATCTGACATCACTCGAGTAGAGCACGCAGAAGCATTCAATAAAGATCCACGTTTTGTAGTGACGGATAAATCCGGTAAAGAGATTAAAGTAAAGCAAGATATACTGCCTGCATCGAGCGGTATTTCTCGCGATTATGTCAAAGAATTAGCTCGATATAACTCGAAGCATTCTATTGAAGGCATGGCGGTAGCGGCAAC
>NZ_JBNGCJ010000795.1:0-1458 GCF_049974785.1 Vibrio genomosp. F10 str. 9ZD137 | reverse complement strand
CGGAACGTAACCCACTGTTTTAGTCCGTTTAAATGCCTTGTTATGTATTTTTTTTGATGATTGCTCTTAACTGATCTGGGTGCATTGCTGGCTTTGTTCTATGAACCATAGCATGGCAATTTGGGCAAAGTGGACGAAGATCATTTATAGGGTCAACTTTGTACTCTTTCCCAACAAGAGCTATATCCAATACGTGATGAACATGGATAAATCCTGAACCTAGCTCAGCTCCGTACTTTTGAGAAAAGTCAAAGTCACATGAGTTACACACGGCACTATAATATTCAATGCACTTTCGTCGAGCTTCAGGATTACGTTCGATTGCATTTACAGTAACTTGCTTTACCTTACCCTCTTTGTATTCAGGTTCATTAGTCTCATCTGGATATAAAGAAAGATTAACGTGGCTGGAAAGCAAATAAATACCACCAGTTCCATTAATCACTTTCGCTGATAACTTTTTGCCAATTTTAGTGGCAAATTTTTGCAGTTCATCAGAAGCTAATTTGTACTCTTCTGATGTCTCCTCTAGCTTGGAAAACCACTTATTTAAGACAGCTTGAGTCTCTCCGCCATTTCCTTTACCAACGTAGTTTGAAACTGTTGTATTTTTGTACCCGATAAATTTACTTGGAGCAAATAAGCCGAGCTCTGGGAAATAATACCAATGGAAGAACTGGGAAAAACGGTCATAAGCAATGCTATTCCCTTTAACTATGTTACTAAATTCTCGAGCATTTTCGATTACTTCAGCAGTAGACTCAACTAAGTTCATTTTTCACCTGATTTTGAGATTTTCGATAAATACATAACGCCCTGCTAAGTGGCTAGCAACGCAAACCACCACACTTAAACTAGCCACCGTAAACACCGTACCAAACTAGAACCAAAATTGCCGAGCGTTGATAGTCCGTCTTTAGCAACTTGTTATGTGCGTGCTATATAGTTACGCATTTCAATTAGTTGATGTTCACCAACAACCTCGACTTCTTGAATAAACTCGAAGCCAAACTTTTCATAGTAATTTTGTAGGTAACTATGAGCATGAATTTCTATAGAACTAACACCTATCCGCTTCGCATGCTCCACCAAAGTATTAACAACTTTCGAAGCAATACCATTCCCACGGTATGCTTCGAGAACAGCGACCCTAGCCATAACCGAAGAATTATCTTTTTTAACAACCAAGCGAGCTGTCGCCACAGCTTGTTCATTATCTTTAACTAGAGCATGTACAGATACCGAGTCTAAGCCATCCAAGTCCAGCTCATTTGGAATATTTTGCTCAACTGTGAATACTTGAAAACGAATAGCCTGAGCCTGCTCTATTATCTCTGCTGACTTACCAATGGTGATTTCCATGCCTATTTCTCTCCAAGCAACATAACGCTCTGTTAAGGGGTGAGCAATGCGATACAAAGCCGCAGCATACCGCCTTAAACACTAAAATCAACGCAT
>NZ_JBNGCJ010000794.1:0-682 GCF_049974785.1 Vibrio genomosp. F10 str. 9ZD137 | reverse complement strand
ACGGTGAAACCCCGATGTTGGTAGTAAGGCTAGCTGTAACGTGTTGATTTATTTTACTTTCAAGTGTTTAGAAGAAGCATATCTAGTAAATCTGCGTTGAAAGATGGTCTAAAAAGAAAATTAACTAAGTAAACTAAATCAATATCTTAGATTTTTGACACTACTGTATAAGTCCACCCTTCGTAGACTAAATATCGATGTTAGCAGGCAACCAAGCCCCTTTGTCACTAATTGCTGCGCAAATAGAACATCACTGAAAAAAGCGTGCATAGTTTTTCTTACTCAGATGAAAGATCTTAATTCTCATGTAATGAGAAAGGTAAGGAGAGCAATATGGCGATGCGAAAAATCAGACCGAGACAATTTATTGATGAGTTTTACCCTGACTCAGGAATGTGTAATACAACCATTATTAACTGGATAAAGCTCGGCAAGCTTGAAGGTACTCGAACTCCAAGTGGACGATACTTAGTCTGTGTGGATGACGAGATAGGGAATCCTGCGGACAGAGTGAGTGAACTTCTAAGATTCTTGGAGTCATAAATGGTTGGTAGAGCTAGAAGCAAAGAAACGGCTCATTATCCTCCATTCTTGGTGAAAATGAGCCATAGGGGTCAATCTCGATTTCGGTTTACGACCGTAGATGGTGTGAAGAAGCTATTTCCTATCGGGACTGTAGAGC
>NZ_JBNGCJ010000793.1:0-2680 GCF_049974785.1 Vibrio genomosp. F10 str. 9ZD137 | reverse complement strand
GGCTGTCAAACAGCGTTGACGGTGGCGGAATATTTCCGTGATCAAGGCTTAGATGTGCTATTGCTTATGGATTCCTTGACCCGTTTTGCCCAGGCTCAACGCGAAATTGCGTTGTCCGTAGGCGAACCTCCAGCAACGAAAGGGTACCCACCCTCGGTGTTTGCGAAGTTGCCTGCTTTGGTAGAAAGAGCAGGAAATGGCGGTGAGCATCAAGGTTCGATTACCGCATTTTTCACCGTATTAACGGAAGGGGATGATTTACAAGACCCTATCGCTGATGCCTCACGTGCGATTCTTGATGGTCACATTGTTTTATCTCGTGAAATGGCCGATGCAGGCCATTATCCAGCGATTGACGTAGAAAAATCAGTCAGCCGTGTGATGCCACAGATTACCACCGATGAACATATGCTGATGTCCAAAGCGGTAAGGCAAGTTCTTTCTATCTGTCGGAAAAACCAAGATCTTGTTTCGATTGGTGCCTATAAACCAGGTACTGACCCAGGCATTGACAGTGCGTTCACGCTTAAGCCGAGGTTGGATGAATACCTTCAGCAAAGTATGAAAGAAAGTGTGCCTTACGCGATGTGTGTCGGGATGTTGAAAAACGTTTTGCAGATAGAGTCATAGCAAAATGGAAAACGCACTAGGCTTTTTACTGGAGCAATCTAAAGACCGAGAAAACCAGGCGGTTCTGGCTCTTAATCAAGCGAACGCAGAGCTGAATAATTACTATGAGCAACTCTCCCAGATTGAAAAATACCGTTTAGATTACTGTCAGCAACTGATTGATCGTGGGAAAGAAGGATTGACGGCCAGTCAGTATGGTCATTTGAATCGATTCCTCACTCAACTCGACGAGACACTGGCGAAGCAGAAACAAGCGGAATCGCACTTTAAAAGCCAAGTCGATAATTGTCAGGCGCATTGGTTAGAAGTGCGTAAGCAGCGCCGGTCTTATGAGTGGTTGTTGGAAAAGAAACAGACAGAAAAACAAAAACTTCAAGAGATACGTGAGCAGAAACAACTCGATGAGTTTTCAACGCTGCAGTTTAGCCGTAACAAATCGAATAAGGATCTCTTTTAGCGGAAAATATTGGCTTATTTCTTGCAAAAACTAAATGCTATCTCAATTTTTAGTATCGTCTTACCGCCCGTAATCCTTATTGAGTATGGCTTAACCCGTTTTCTTGCTGAGAGTGTGACCTGTATGAATATTAATCTAAAGCCAGTTTCCGATAGCCCTAATATAAAATCTGTCCAGTCAGGCTCTGATTCAGCATCGACCTTATCAGAAGGGACAGCGTCAGAATCTGGAGGCTTTTTTGCCAAGCTGTCTGCCATGGTAGGTGGGTTGATGGACGGTGGTGAGACAAAAGGCAACGAGGAATCGTCTACTGAAACCTCGGTTAAGGCTGGTGAAAAGTCTGAAAATTCAGAAGGTAACGCAAAAGCCATTAAGGGCGCCTCTGCCGATGAAAGTGCCGACGAGATGCTTAAGCAAGCGAGTGAGTCAGATGGAACAACAGAATCAGCAAAGAGTGCAAAGAGCAGTGGTGACGATGCGGATATTGCTGCGGTAAAAGGTGATGTCGATAAACAGAAGCAGAGTGCGGAAAGTAATCGTCGTGATGAAGCGGCGAAGACCGTCAGTGAAAGTGATGAATTGTTGGGTAGGCTCAACGAATCAAATAATGCACTGAAAGACAAAGACGGCAAGCCATTGCCTCAGCAAAGTGAAATCAGCAACAGTCAACACTCAGAAGCAACAAACATGGTGGCACAAGGGGAATCTTCAGAGGGCAATAAAGTTCGTGGTGATGTCGATAACCAAACCGATCAAGAAGTGGCACTCAACGCTCAAAAATCTCAATCCGTTGATAAAAATCATTCAGTGCAACAAGAACAAACAGACACGATTCCTGACTCGATTAAGCCATTTATTGAAAACGAACAGGCCGTTGCTTCCGGCGAGCCACTTTCAGATGAGTCATTGACAGAAATGTCACAACAAACTGTGGGTCAAGGAAACAATCAAACTTCGGTATCTGAAGAAGACATTGTGGCTGCTGTGATGGCAAAACATGGCGTTAATGGCTCCCAGTCTGGTGATGGGAATACGCAGATATCCGCGAAATCGGGCCTAGAAGGTGAACAGGTATTATCCGGAGATACGGTTATCGATGTTGAAGCTACTCAAGCGGCCAACTCAGCGCAACAACTTGGAGCTCAGCAGTTAGTCTCCGAACGCACAGTCTCTCAACCATTATCAGAGCAGAGTGACGGAACAACGAACGCTCAGAATAAAACAGGCTTGTCAGAGCAAGAAGCCGCAGCGGCTGCAAGTTTAGGCGCTGGAGCCATTGCATGGAATAACCCAGTAGCAGTGGAACAAGCGAACCTAGAGCAAGCGGCTCTGCAATCAGGTCGTTCACAGGGGCAACTTCCTCAAACACAAGCAGCGGTTGCCGCGTCCGTTCAGCAGGCTTTGAATCAGTCTCCACAACCTATGTCTTCACAATCTATGTCTTCACAATCTATGTCTCCACAAATGGTTGATAAGTTAGCGATTGAAAATATGGCTTCAGCCATGCCAGCGGATTTGACTCAAAATCAACTTCAACAAATGATCGCCGCCAATGGCGCCATTCCACCAGGGGTGCATGGACAAGCCAACAAT
>NZ_JBNGCJ010000792.1:0-2115 GCF_049974785.1 Vibrio genomosp. F10 str. 9ZD137 | reverse complement strand
TGTGCCTTTGGCGGGGTTGTTTATTCTCAGTTTTTTCCCATTAACGTTTGCTCAACTAGGCCAACCGTTAATGATGATTGCAGGGGGAGCCCAGTTAGTGCGCGTTATGCGTTGGAAGCCTTGGTTAACCTTAAGTGAGCCTTTAGTCTGGTCGTTGCATGTCGCGTACTTGTGTCTGCCTGTCAGTCTGATATTACGCAGCCTGATGCAAAACCCGTTTGTTAGCCACAGCCTCATACACTTGTTTGCCATTGGCGCTTTGGCTGGCGTTATTTTGGCCATGATTGCGCGAGTCACTATGGGTCATACCGGACGTGACATTTACGAAGGACCCAATATGACGGTCGCGTTTGTTGCAGTAGTGATGGCGGCGTTAATTCGAAGCGTGGGCGTGTCATTCTTCCCTGAACAGTTCATGATGATGGTCAATATTAGCGGTGGGTTATGGATCTTGGCATTCTCGATGTACATCGTCCGATTTGGTCATATGTTGCTGAAACCGAGAATTGATGGTCATCCAGGGTAACGACATGACTTTTATTTGTTGAAATAAAGATTTTGTGAAATAAAGGCTTAACAGGTTAGAGATGTTAAGCCTTTATCGTTTGTGCGCTGACTTATCTATTCGATCAGTACTTTTTAGACGCTAACTGACTTCTGATAACTGAACGACTTGTTGATGAACCGTCGCATCAACATAATGCTGAACCGCCTGTTGTTCTTCTTTATCTAGGTATAATCCCAGTTTAGTACGGCGCCATAGAATGTCGTCTGAGGTGCGAGCCAATTCATGTTCAATCACGTAATCCACTTCTCGTTGGTAGACCCCGTGTGCTTCTTTAGAGAATTGAGTGCCCATATCGGCTTGGCTTGTCGTGCCTTCTAGAAGCTTGCGAGTGTCGGTACCAAATTGGGTAACATAGCGAAGGACTAACGCTTCAGGTAACCATGAATACTGGGCATGAATGGTGTGAGCGAGTTGCTCTCTGGTACAGCTAAAGTTTCCCCCAGGTAGGCAGTGGTCTGCTGTCCATTCTTCGCCCATGCTGCTCAAGAAAGGCTTAAGTTTATTCATGGCTGCTTCACCCAACTTACGATAAGTAGTGAGTTTTCCGCCAAAAATAGAAAGCAGGGGTGTTTGATTTTTTTCGGATTCAAGCTCTAACGTATAGTCGCGGGTAATAGCTTGTGGAGAGTCGGACTCATCGTCACAAAGCGGTCGAACTCCACTGTAGGCCCAAACAACATCCTCAGAACTGACTTGAGTGACAAAGTGCTGATTCACCACATCAATGAGATAATCGACTTCATCGTCGGATATGACCACCTTGCGTGGATCGCCTTGATATTCCACATCCGTTGTTCCAATGATGGAAAACTTATCTAAGTAAGGGATCATGAAAACAATTCGGCTGTCTTTATTTTGTAGAATATAGGCTTTCGGTTCATCGTGAATTCTTGGGATGACAATATGAGATCCTTTGATCAGTCGAATATTACGAGGGGAGGTTTGCTCTAATCCATCATCAAAAAACTGCTTAACCCAAGGCCCGGCGGCATTGACCAGCGCCTTTGCCTTTCGCTCAAAACGCTGATCGGTTGTCACATCATGGATTGTCACGTGCCATAGACCCTCTTTTCTGTGCGCTTTTTCAACTCGACAGTAATTACGTACATCGGCACCGTTTTCTTTTGCGGCTAAGACATTCAGCAAAACCAAACGAGCATCGTCCACCCAACAGTCTGAGTATTCAAATCCTTTTTTTATCTCTGGTTTTAACAACCCAGATTTTGCTAAGTCGACAGATTGACTGGCGGGTAGTGTCGTGCGTTTGCCTAAGTGATCGTAAAGGAATAGCCCACAGCGAATCATCCACGCTGGGCGTAAAAAGGGACGGTGAGGCAAACGAAAACGCATGGGAAGGGCGATATGTGGCGCTTTCTTCAGAATCACTTCTCGCTCTGCTAGCGCTTCTGAGACTAAGCGAAATTCATAATGTTCAAGATAACGCAGACCACCATGAATCAGTTTCGAACTGGCTGAAGAGGTCGCTGATGCAAAATCGTTGGCTTCATAGAGGCCCACAGATAAACCTCGACCTGCTGCATCGGCGG
>NZ_JBNGCJ010000791.1:0-4490 GCF_049974785.1 Vibrio genomosp. F10 str. 9ZD137 | reverse complement strand
GTCAGTATGAAAGTGATTTGACGATGGTAATGAGCAAGTCGGGTTCAACATTGCTGATCCAGCAAATACTGATTAGCCAAACGCTATTGGCGATTGGAGTGAGATGGGCGAACGAACGGTTATAGGTGAAGGCGCAGATGTTGCCGATGCGGAAACGGTCTTAACTTTCGCCTTAGTTTTACGCATTGTGCTGTAGATGTTTTTCATTGCTTTCCAAGATACCTTGTCGCTCCCTCCACTCTATAGTTTTTGCTGAAAGTGCTATTTCTCTAATCTGTAAATCTAATTTTTCACACTATAGTTATTGGCATATGCCAATAATAAGGAATATACTGAATGCCTGATCACCAATAACACGGAGTTACCATGTTATACGCAGTACCTTGTCTTAATCTTCATGTCGGCAACCATTTTGCTCGTTCACCACAAATAGCGATTGTGGATGACCAACGACAAATAAAGCAGGTTGTTCCTTTGGTTGAATCCGACTCGTCTTGTAATAAAAAGAAGCAATGGATTTCAGTGATCCACTCTTACGGCGTGCAAGCCGTTGTCGTCCGCCACATAGGAAAAAGGATGCTGGCGCACTTGTTTAAAAACGATATTAAAGTGTTAGCCTCGATAGGAAAGGTTGAAATTGGAGCATTAGATTTTGATCACCTACAAGAAGTGACCGATTTGGATTACGGTCGAGAGCCTCGCAATCATGGGTGCGGTAAGAAAGAGCGTAGGAGAGACGGCGCGATTTTCATGTCACAGCCCAATAAGTTAGGGGCTATTCGAGGGTTCCGTAAATGACATTCCTACTAACATTATTGGGCTTTGTTGGAATCGTTGCGTTGATGGCGATCGGTGTGATTTTTTCACGCCAGCCAATCATAGGCAGCTGCGGCGGGCTAGCGCAGATAGATATTGAGCGTGAATGCAATTGCAAAGATGTGTGTGAGGAACATAGCCGTAAGCTGTATCAGATCTCAGAACCCTCAAGCTAGAGATCTCAAACAAGCCGCCATATAGCGAAGTGAATAGCTAAGTAAATAGCTAAATAAATAACTAAATAGATAAATAGATAAATAGATAAATAGCTAAATAGCTAAATCAGACAGTTCAATCGCTCAGTGGCTAGCTCGGTATCTAGCAGTGAGAGTGATCTCTATAGTTAAGGCTAGGGTGTCAGTTAAGAGTTTTGAATGACTAACGCGTGGCCGTTGACGATGCATTTAGCAACCTTGGCTCGTGCACGTTTAATGATGTTACCGAACGTTTGGCGAGACACCTGCATCTGCTCGGCGGCTTCAAGCTGGCTTAGGCCTTCTTGATCAGCCAAGCGCAGAGCTTCCAACTCTTCTAATAGCAGCTCTTCTTGATGAAGCTCGTCCATAGGAACGCCATTAGGCTTGAAACAAGAGTAAGCAGCACGGGTACACAACTGTCGGTGTTTTTTGGGTCGAGCCATATCAATCTCTAGGAATCTAAGGGTAAAAGGGATAAGGGTAAGTATGAAAGTTTTCATTCCTCACAACCATAGGCGCTGCAAAGTATGCAGCCAAGGCTTCTTTTCAGACAGCCCGATTTGTTTTGAAGCTGTTAGCGAGCACGAGACCTTAGTTAAGCATGAAGCCTTAGCTAAGATTGTACCAACAGATAAAGCTGAGGGCTATGATGGCATTATGCAGGGCGGCATTGTTACCGCGTTACACGATGCAACCATGCTGCATTGTTTGTTCCAAAATAATATCACGGCCATGACGGTCAGCATAACGTCTCGTTTCCACCATCCAATTTTGATCGGTCAAGAGTTAGAGATCCGTGCTCAATGGGTCAAAAGCAGCCGTAACATTTACTTCTTAGAAAGCCAAATTACTCAATGCGGTAAGTTATGTTCATCGGCAAAAAGTCAGTTTATGTCATCGCACTGATTCTTCAATCTAAAGAAATCGTCCTACTTCATTTGAGTGGGGTCTAGAGAAGGAGGCTGAACGGTTCAACTCAAGCAGTTAAGCCCGTTAAGCAGGGGGCGTGGCTCAGTAGAAGGCGAATTTCTAAAGACACAAAACTCTCGACAACTCTGGTTAAAGCGTTGCAGAAGGTAAGATAAGTTTGTGTAGCATTGGGGGGCTTTTTACAATCTGAAACTTGTTGATTATTAAAGGGTTAGTAATGAAATAAGCGCCCTAGTGTTTGGGTGGTTTTGTCCTTAATTTGAGAATTCTCTGAACAAACTTCAAAAAAAATCCACCCAAATATAATGGTCATTAATGTTGTTGGTTATCTATATGTTGGTTGTTTGTGCTTTAAAGTTTGTTTCTATTTTATTTTATTGGGTTTTTATTTTTATTTGTGTGTTTATTGATTCTATTTATATTTATTGATAGTTCCATACACTTAGAAAAAAGTTGGCGAAAATCAGAAGCTTGGCATACACTTTCCAAGGTAAAGCCGATATGTTGTTGATTGGCTAGGCAAAATGCTTTGGCGCTGCCATCTGGCAGTAATGTTAAACATAGCTTTAAGGGGAGTTTTATGGCGCTCACAAAGGCCGATCTGGCTGAGAACCTGTTTGAAAAACTTGGATACAGTAAACGGGATGCCAAGGAAACGGTTGAAGTATTTTTCGAAGAAATTCGAAAATCACTTGAAAGTGGCGAGCAGGTAAAGCTGTCTGGTTTTGGTAACTTTGACCTTCGAGAGAAAAGCGAACGCCCAGGTCGAAACCCTAAAACTGGCGAAGACATTCCTATCTCTGCTCGACGTGTTGTTACATTCCGCCCGGGACAAAAACTAAAAGCCCGCGTAGAGAATATCAAAGTTGACAAATAGCTGATCGATTGAGACCACGCCTAGCGTGGTCTTTTTATATCTGGCTTACGGCAACGAACAAAGATCCTTTAGGCTCCATCAATCGATGAAGTTGCAAGCACTCATGCTCGTTGAACTTTCAAGTCTTTTGGCTTTTTCTCTCTTCTTATCTTCTTATCTTCTTTTTTTCGCTTATAGCATCATTCAAGCGTGAACGTTTATGCATTGTGATTCTTTAAATCGATTAGCGAAAAAGGTACGGGAACAGTTGCTGTTTTTCTTCCTGCGATAAAGACTCAACACGAGCAATATTGTTATCGGGTATGGCTTCAGGATCTGGATAGTGTTTGAGCACCTTTTCCATCGACTCTTCACGGATTAAATGAATGGTTGGGTAAGGAGAGCGATTAGTCAGATTCTCGGTATCGTCGGGTTGGGTCCCGTGAAAGTAATAGTCTGGATGAAATGTCGCGACTTGGTAAATGCCTTCATAGTCTTGCTGTTTGATTAGCCCATCAACCCAGTCGAGAAAAAAGTTGTAATCCATGAAATCCTGAAGCATATCTGGAATTACAACCAAGGTTGTTTCAAGCTCTTTGGCATCTTTACTGTCGAGAATCTGAAATTCTTCCAAGATACATTCTAGCAGTGCTTCTTCCGTCGTGGCGTCGGTGACTGCAATTTTAATCTGCTTATTCTTGTTCGGCTTGTGTGCGAAAGGACACAGGTTAAGACCAACGATGACGTCTTCTAACCATTGCTGAGTCTGTTTTTCTGCGAGTTGATAGTTGTCCATAGGGTTATCTTTACTTAAACCGTTTCTGCGGGAGTCAGCACAGTGCCTCTCCAGATAATAGAACGAGTAGAATACCAGAAATGACGCTTTGAATGAGTAAAATTGGTGATTGTTTTATTTCTCAAAATCGCTTCTTCCATTACTCATTTAACGGCTGTTCGACTGGCAGATTAAGTAGCGTTTATCTGTGAGTTGGGTGAGGGTCAGCTAACGTCCGAGACGGTACCGTTTGTCGATAGAGTGCATAGCAAAGAGCAAACAAACCAATATAGAGAACCATGCCACCCATGGTGACACTCAACCATCCCCCGTGTTGCCAGCAATAGATTAGAAAGAAACCCCCTAGACTTCCACCCACATAGTAGTGAACAAGGTACAGTGCGGTTGCCGTTGCTTTCGCGTGTACGGCCTTTTGGCTAATCCATGAATACGCTAAGGTATGGGTAAAAAAAGCACCAAAACTCACCAGTAATAACCCAATGACCATCATGGATAAGCGATCAACCAGTGCCACCCACATCCCCAACATGCTGATGATGCTTCCTGTTACCATCCCAGAAATAGGCTGTTTATGTTGAGCCCATTTCCCGGTTAATTTCGAGCTAAGAGTTCCGGCCAAGTAACACAGAAAAATCAAAGAGGCAGCGCCAATCGGTAGGTAATGTGGGGCACTGACTAAGCGAAAGCCCATGACGGAATACAGATTCACAAAAAGCGCGAAATTAATGCCACCAATGAGCATGGTAAACCACAACGTCTTGTTTTTGATATGTTTAACCAACGCTCGATTATGGTGGAAAAAAAGACCACGCTGGGGCGTAAAGTTGTCCTGGTTTGGTAGAAGCAACCCAACAATCACAGCGCCTATGAACGTCAAGATGGCCATGGTTGCAAC
>NZ_JBNGCJ010000790.1:0-871 GCF_049974785.1 Vibrio genomosp. F10 str. 9ZD137 | reverse complement strand
GTAAAGGAAACCGCCATCACGCTTCTGGATGATAACGCCCATTGGGTCGCCGTCTTTGTTTTTGTATTCGTCTAGGAATACAACCTGTGCGCCGTCATCTTCTTTAGCAAGACCTTGCTCTTTTAGGTCTGCAACGATAGTCGGTAGCATGCTGTTGTACATGCTTTCGCCCATTACGTCATCACGTGTTAGAGACACGTTTAGACGGTCGTAGTTGCGCTGGTTTTGAATCATTGTTACGTCAACCAACTTCTTCCACATCTCTGCGCAGAACTCATCACCGCTTTGCAGCTTAACAACGTAGCCACGAGCTTTAACTGCGAACTCTTCGTCTTCATCGTAAAGCTTTTTAGATTCGCGGTAGAAGCCTTCAAGGTCAGCAAGCTCCATTGAAACTTCGCCAGACTCAGCCTGAACGCGCTCAAGGTTTGCGATAAGCATACCAAATTGAGTCCCCCAATCGCCGATGTGGTTAGCACGAATAACGTTGTGACCTAAGAACTCAAGAGTACGAACAACCGCATCACCGATGATAGTTGAACGAAGGTGGCCAACGTGCATTTCTTTCGCAACGTTTGGCGCAGAATAGTCAGCAACAATGGTTTGTGTTTCTGCGAGTGCAACACCAAGGCGAGAATCAGCCAACGCTGCGTCTGCTTGTTTTGCAAGGAAGGCTTCATCTAGGAAGATGTTTAGGAAACCTGGACCTGCGATTTCAACTTTAGAAGCGATACCGTCTAGGTTTAGAACATCCAATACTTTTTGAGCAAATTCTCGTGGGTTAGTGCCTAGTCGTTTAGCAACGCCCATAACGCCGTTTGCTTGGTAGTCACCAAATTGTGGTTTTGCAGATTGGAGATCGGAAGAGCGG